>PKTL01000050.1 GCA_002867475.1 Candidatus Woesearchaeota archaeon | reverse complement strand
TATTTATTACAGCACCAAACATAAAAGGTGTTAGTCCAAAAGCTTCATAGTAGCCTAATTCTTTATAATTATTATAGAAGTATTCTGAAACAAAACCTAAGCAGATATATTTGAAATGATCTGCTTTATCATCAAAATGTTTTATTATATGATTTATTTCTGATTCTGTTAAAGGATAATTTCCATCACGTTCTGATTTTTCTTTAATGATCTTTTCAACTTCTTTCTCATCTATTAATCCACTGATTTTTTCAGGATGTACAACTATTTTTTCTACAACTTCTTTCAATTCATTGAACTGTGAAAAATTATCTAGATAAAAAGTGCAAAGATATAATTTATCATGATCTAATGATTTATCATTTTTTGCAGATTTCTTCTTGTCTAATGAAGGATCTTTTTCATAAGACCCTATCTCAGATTCTTTATCCATCATATCTTTTATCTCTTCATCTGCTGATTTAATCTCTTTAGATTCTTTTATAGAAGGATCAGTATCAAGATTATCAACTTTTTCTGATTTCTTCTTATCAATCTCACTTCTAAGATACACTAAATAATTTTTGAGTGATTCTAAAGTATTATCTAAAATAGGTAATCTTTTAGTGACGTCAAATTCAGAAAATGCCCCTCTTAGTTCTTGAATTATTGATTCTAAAGGTTTCTCCATTTCTTCAATAAAATCATTACTAAGATCTGTATCATATAATTGCTTGCCGATTTCAGGTAATATCTTATTTAGTTCTTGAGATGTCTTCTCATTTCTATCAAGAAAACTTCTTAAAGGAATATTTTCTTCTTTTTTCTTATTATCATGTATCTGTCTTAATTGAGATAATAGTTCTTTTCTTACATCTTCTAGAGTTTTGCCATCATGTGTTGTTTCAACAACATTTGAATCTTTTTCTTCTTGACTCATTGTATCAGATTATCTCTCTATCTCCATTTGGATATATCACTAATGCTCTTCCAAAACCTAAAAGAGTAATTTGTGGATTTCTTGTTGCCACTACTGTTTGAGTATGATTATAAGGATTTGGTGCATTTGCAGGTAATGCTAACACATTAATTCCTTGAGGATTATTAGGATTATTATGTAATGGTGCGAATACATCAAGATCCCCATTGGTTAAAGGAGGTACATTATTAAAAGATACTGAACCTTGATAGTTTGTTCTTCCATTATAAGCTCCTGCCCAAAATACATTTGCACCTCTTAAAGGCCTATTCCCACTATTTGAAATTGCAGTTATATTAACTGTATAATTTCCAGGATTTACTTGTCTGACACTCCATCTTCCTGCTCCAAACCTATTCAATGCCCTTATCCTATACTCATAGGGTATTGCTTGAACATTCCTGTTATCTTGAGCGGTTGTATCATTTGGACCAGGAGTTGCTACAGTTATCCAAGTTAATGGACCTCTTCTCCAACCTCTTGCTGTATTGAATTCTCTTCTTTGAATCTGATAATTTTGTACTTCTTCGTTATCAGGTCTTGCACCCCATGATATATTTGCAACACCTCCTGTTGGAGGAATTATTACAATAAATGGATTGACGATTCCTGGTGGATATCCTGTTTCTGGACCTTCACCTGGTTCTCTTCTTTGATCTCCAGGCCTAGTTGGTCCTGTAGTTAAATTGTTTGAGCCTCCATTCCTATTAAATACCCACATTAAGGCTCCAATTAGTATAAGTGTGCTTCCCCATTGATTCCATTCTGGCTGACAGATAAGACTCCCTACAAGGAGAAGGCCGATTCCTGCACCAATTAGTGCTATTCCCCAATTCGTGCTACCATTTGAATCATCATTTTTGAAAGCGTAATAGACTACAAAAAAGAATACCACAACTATTAGTATTCCAAATAAGAATTCGCTAAAGCTGAGTATCCTCATGAGTGCAGCTCTTGGCCCTCCATTGTTTCTTGTGAGACCAAAGAATGCTAGGTTTGTTATTGCAGCAATTGATACTGAGACTGCTTTTAGTGAACGTGTTTGCTTATCGAATACTTTTGCTTTTGAGAGGCTTGCGTATGTTATGCCGTATATAAGCATGAAGAAAAAGATGAACATTAAGAAAAATACGGATAACTCATTTGAGATTATCTTCATGAAAAGCTCTAATGGCCCTGATAATATTCCTGCATCCCTCCCATAAAATGATCCACCGCTTCCATCACAGTATTGCCAAGTGTTTGTTGAAGGAAAACTAAAAAAACCATATGATTTTTCTGAAGGAATATATACTCCGGTGTCATCAGTTGGATTTGCTATAGGAACTGGTGAATCAGCTGCAAAAACTAGACCTGATAAGAATATTAAAATTACTAATGTAAATAGGATTTTACTCTGTTTTCTCATTTAAGCGCACGCCTCAAAAATGCTATATTACTACTTTCTAATTTTATGGTTTAAATATTTATCTATTCTAGCGTCTAAAAATAGAGAATAAAAAAATTATGTAAATAGATTCCATTTATCCGCTTTTTTTATCTTTACTTTTTTGAAAACTCCCAGTTCTTCATTTTCAAGTATTGTTAAGATGTAATTATTTGTTCTTGCAGAAATCTGACCCTTTCTCTTATCTTCAGTTAACACTTCCAAATTTTTTCCAACATATTTCTCTTTTTCTTCTCTTTATTTCACTTCAAAAAGCTCCTTTATTCTTATGCTTCTATTCTTTACAGTTTTTGTGTTGATTGGCTTTAGTTTTGCTGCGGGAGTGTTTGGTCTTTTCCAATACCTACTCCTGTTTACAACTTCAATTTTCAATTCTTTTATCAAGTTGTAAGTATCTTCAAAATCTTCATCTGTTTCTGTTGGGTATCCTATGATTATGTCTGTTGCGATCCTTATTCCTTTCACTTTTTTTCTTAGTTCTTTAACAATATCTTGAAAGTCTTCTTGTTTGTAGTTCCTGTTCATCTCTTTTATGACTTTGTTGCTTCCTGATTGTATAGGGATATGGATGAATTTGAACATTTTTTCATTTTTTAATAGAGGTATTAAATCTTTTAGATATTTTTTTGCGTGTTCTGGATTTATCATCCCAAGCCTTACCTTAAATTCACCTTTTATTTCTATTATTTTTTTTAGAAGTTCTATTATGTTTGTTTTTGTATCTAATCCGTAAGCTCCTGTATCTTGGCTTGTGAGCCAGATTTGTTTTACTCCTTCTTCAATCGCTTGTTTTGCTTGATTGATTATCTCTTTTTCAAGATAGCTTTTTACATTTCCTCTTGCGTGCTTTGTCTTGCAATAATTACAGCTTCCTACGCACCCTTCATTTATAGGTATAATCTCAACAGTATTGTTCTGTCTTATCTTTGCAAGGTTAAGCCTTTTATTATCAACTCTATCTATAATAACTATCCTATTTCCTTTTATTGTTTCTTCAACTGCTAAAGGTGCGTTTATCATCTGCTTTATCCCTATTATTGAATAATCTTTTAGTTCATTATCTATCAAGGATTTTTCTGCTTGAGGTATACACCCGGCAATTATTATCTTTCTATCTTCATATTTTTTTAGTGCTCGGTACAGCTTACTTTCTGCGCTGTTCTTAACAGTACATGTATTTATGATTATGACATCTGAATCTTTTGGGTTATCGATTATCTTGTGACCTTCATCTTGTAAAAGTCCTGCCATCAGTTCGGAGTCTGATTGGTTCACAGCACAACCGTATGTTTCTATATAGATTTTTGCCATTTTATCATTTTTATTTAATTGTAGTAATTTTGGGTTCTGAAATAATTTATAAATGATTTGTTATAGATAATTATTTAAACTAGGAAGTATGAAATTTATCTATGGGACTTGAAACTCTTGGTGAAAGTTTGCAATACCTACAATATCTTTTGATATTGAGCGTTCCGGTTTTTGGAGTCATATATAAGGAGACCTTTCTTTTCTTTGTTCCAATAGTTATCTTTGTAATAATGGGTTTTGGGTATGTGAAGAAGAAAATCATTGAAGGTGCTAGTGAAGAAGCTATAACAAACTTAATATTTAGTATTGGAAAATGGTCTATTTTTCTTTGGGTATTAGAATTTAGTATTTATCTGATGATTAAGTTCACTTTTTCAATGGCTTAACAAGATTCATAATATTATTCTTTGATAGTTTTACTACTATTTCATCAAATGGTTTCACCTTATTTTTTTGTCTGTAATTATCGCTTGCTACAACTGCTTTCCCTCTTTGGATTATCACCTTGATTTTTGTCGAATCATCATAAACTTTTCCATTTAGAAGAGTGTTTGCGTTGTTGAGTGCTAAGCCCATACCTTTCTTGAAGGATTTCTTTGTTATTGATTCATAGTATGCTGTTGATCCAAACGGCGTTGAGATCACTAGACCATCCCCTATGAAATCTCCAAATTTCTTATTATCAACATAAATAGTGTATCTTATTGCTTGGGTTATCTCAGAATTTCTTACCATCAGATCATTAACGCTTAAGAATCGTGTCTTTTTTCCGTTGATGTAGCTTTCAAGTTTCTTATGTTGTTCAACCTCAAACTTACCATTTGATATTAGGTCTAGGAATTTGTCAAAAGAAGTTATGTTGCATTTTTCACATATACTATTTTCTCTTATCATCAGTTTTGGTATCTTTGGATATTTTCGTTCTGATTCTAGAAGAGTTCCATCGCCACCTAAAGATATTATCAAGTCAGCGTTTTTTAGTCCATACTTGTAGCCTGCTTTTCTTATCTCTTTTTTATAATCTTTTAGGACTGCTTTATTCTTTGCGATTATTCCTATTTTTTTTATCATCTTACTAATCTCTTTTTTTAATTGGTAGAAAGTTCACCCCTTTAAAAACTTTATTTAATTTATAGCTTATCTGAATCTTTTTTTATAGCTAATATACTGCATGCGACGGTTGTTTCTATACCTCTTTCATTTAGCATCTTTATCACTTCATCAGATTCTGTTCCTGGATTTAAGTATGCTTTCTTTACTGTTTTTGGTATCGCATTTATCTGATATTTGAATATGTCTGGCCTAAGATAGACTGAGATTAATTCTGAAGTTACATGAGTTAGGTTTATGGTTTTTATTCCTTCGACTTCTTCATACTTAGGATTGACTGCTTCGACAACGTAACCTTTTTCTTTGTATGCCCTTATGGCTTTGTTTGCGTATCTTTCCTTGTTAGGCGTTGCGCCGATTATCGCTATCTTTTTCATTTATCTAAGCCTAAGGCATGCTCAACTTTGTGCATGTCAAACCCCACAATTATTGTGCCTTCTATATCTATCACAGGCACTCCCATCTGTCCACTTTTTTGCACCATCTCCTCTGCTTTGTCATGATTGTCTGCGACGTTAAACTCTTCAAAATCAATATTTTTTTCTCTGAAGAACTCTTTTGCCATGACACAATAAGGACATGTTGGAGTCGTGTATATCTTTACATCTACCATAATATTCACCTAATGATTAAATGGATTTTCTTATTTTTAAATGTAATGCTTAATAAAGAAAAAAAGATTAAAGTTTCCTATCACTTCTACAAAAGGTTTAAATAAGTTAAGAATATGTTTTTATTCTATGGAGAAGAAAAAAGAAAAAAAAGTAGAAATCCCTAATTTTGCAACACAAATAAAAAATGGATTAAAAGATTTAAAAAAAGGTAAAGTTATCAAATGTTAATTCTTTTTTAATTTTTCCACATAATCTTTATATTCTTCAAGACTTAATTTAACAGATTCAATCATTTTTTTCTGAACTTTTTTATCACTTATTGAAACAAATAATATAATACAATAATCACCATAGATAATATAACACCCTTTTTCCTCTTAATTTTTTCTCTCTTAAAAAAGAATAAGACAATGGTTTCCAAGATAAGGATTATATCTTAATTTTTCAATGAATTTATCTAATTCTAAAAGGTCTTCTTTGTCTAATATTTTTTTAGCAAACTTATCAAAATCTGGAGTCTTAAAAATCTTATACATTAATAGAAATAAAAATTATAATTCTTTAAAAGCCTCACTTGGCAATGTCCAGTGCCTAGTGAAAAAAAAGATTTAGAAAAAAATTTATGTTATTCTTTGACAACAGATTTCTGGAGGTTCTTTCTCATTACAATCAGTATTTGTATGAACTATATAATCGCCAGCATCTCCACCTCTTGCTACAGCGCAAGAATTCTTCTGTGTTAATATAGATGCTGCAGCATTTGTTGTTTCTACACATTCACCACCTAGATTGCCACAGCTTTCCATTGATTGTCCAAATGCTCTAAATTTTCCTGTGAATATCAATACTACAACTAATAGAACTACCATTGCTATCGCTGCGACTATAACCATGTTGATTGATAAGTCGCCTTTTTTTAGTTTGTTTATCTTCATAGGATTCTTTTAGTTTTATGGGTTTTTAAATGTTGCCAAAACCAAATCTAATTTTTTAAACCTTTTCTAAAAATAGATTCTTTTTCCCAAAAAGAAGTATTTGGAATAGGACACTTATCTTCCAAAAAATAAATTGATTTATCAACATAAACAATTTTACCTCCATTTTTCTCAAGCAATATTAAAATATTCTTAAAATGTGAATATCTACTTACCAATTCAGTATTTTTATTACTTTCAATTATACATTTCTTCAATAATATTTCAAATTCTTTAAAATCCAAATCAAATAAAATATGAGTTTTGTTATCATAATTTTCTACATCATAACATTTTAAAGTATATACATTAAGCATACTAATACCCTCCCACTAATTGTAAATTATTTTTATTTATGATAACTGACTTCTTTGTTCTTTTTTCGATTTCTTTTCTTGCATTGCCTGCTATTTGTCCACCTCCCTTAGCAATTTCTTTGCTTTGATTAAAACTATCTGGATTTTCGCTTTCAGAAATTTCTTTTGTCGACACTTCAGCAAGCATATTTAATATTAATTCAACATTACCCATATTGTCTCTTAAATTTTCTTTCTTTAAATTTTTAAACTCTTTATATTCTTTAACAGTTTTTCCAGACCAAGCTTTACTTATTTCATTTGTTAATATCGCAAAATTACCTGGATTGTCAATTCCAACTCTTTGCCATTCATCAGTTAGTTCTTTACGAATCTCAATACTTTTCAATCTTTGATTAATCCATTCATTGGAATATCCTTTTCTCTTGTATGTCTTAAGAGCTCTATTTATTGTTATTTCAGGATCTTCAATCTCATCAATTCTTTCTTTACCGACCATTGCAAGCCATAATTTAAAAGGTTCTGCCTTTTTAGAAGGAATTGATTGAATGATTCGAAGTAATTGCTCAGTATCGGCAACATCTGTCATTCTTAATTTTCCATCTTGTGCAAACAACTTCAACCGGTGACAATTTGTCACCGTTTCGTTTCCTTCTTCTCTTAACCTTTGAGATAGTTTATTCCAATATTTTCTAGCATCTTGAAAATCTTTATCAATCAGAACCACTATTACATCAACTATAGAAAAATACCATTCTTCTTTTTTATCATCCCATTTAACCCTTATATTCTTATCATCAAATAGTTTTATGCCTATTTTTTTATCCATTCAAATATTTACAAACTTTTCTTTTAAATATCTCACACGTGAATGTCCTGTGTCCTGTGCACACCCAAAGCGGAACAGACCCACCAATGCCAATACTAGCAACAACAATAGGAAACCAAACATTCTTCACACCACAAAAATCAAGAAACACCCAAAGCGGAACAGACCCACCAATGCCAATTTATGCATTATCTACAAATGATTTTAATATTGTTCAAAAATTTTTAAGAGATTATAATCCACACATAAAACCAATCACAAGCATAGAAGACATAAAACAATACAACCCACACATAAAACCAATCACAAGCATACAAGACATAAAACAATACAACCCACACATAAAACCAATCACAAGCATACAAGACATAAAACAATACAACCCACACATACAACTACCATAAAAAAAAACAAGAATTCTAAAAAATTAAACAAAAAAAAATTTGATTAAGATACTAAATATTCCATTTCCCGTGCATCAGCATTAGGATTTGTGGCCGTAGTAGTAACTGCAGAACCAGACAAACCACTCGAAACCCTACACTCAACTTCATCTTCTAAATATTTTAAATCATAAAAAAAAAATCAAGAAATATATCAACCAGCAAATTAGGTGACCACAAATATATAATATTTATTTTTTTGTGGTTATGTTTTTCAATGTTTTTTTATATTGTTTTAACAAAAATCTGATTGTTGGCAACAATTCACCATCTTTTTGATATTTTTGCAAAACCATATAATATTCAGCTCGATCTTCTAATAATATATTTATTGGAGGATAACAATTTTTTAAAAGTATAAAATTAAGCAATAATCGCCCAACACGCCCATTTCCATCCTGAAATGGATGAATATCTTCAAATTGATTATGGATTATTCCAGCTAAAATTATAGGTTTAAATTTATCCTTGTTCTTCTTATACCATGAAATGAAATCTTTCATCTCATCTTCCAATTTTGCTACTGGTGTGCCTTTATGAATAATTTTCCCATCCCTACCTCTAATTACAACCTCTACATTCCTTAATTTTCCAGCAAAATCTTTTGAACCCTCAAAACATAACTTATGAATCTTAAGAATAAGATTTAAAGAAAAAGGTTGTTTGGTATTTCTGATGAAATTGATTGCTTTTGACACCCCTTTTGTCTCGATCTCTTCAGGATCTTTTAGATTATTTTTATTTAATATTTGAGAAACTTCATCAAGCAATATTGTTGAGCCTTCTATAGCATTAGTATTATATATGAATTCTTCAGTAAACCTATCCCAAAACTTTTCATCAAAATGAATAATTTCAATCTTATCATTATGTTTGTTCAATGATTTTATCTCTTTATTAGATAATAAAAAATCAAAAACCTCTAATTTCATATCTTCCAATCGAGATTTGATTAACTCTTCAGCCTGGGGAACCAACCTTTTTATATCTTTTTCATTAAGATTAGAACCTAAAAATCTCCTAATCTTTTTTACCTCATTTTTTTCATCCCTATATGAATGAATAAGATAATATTTCAAGTTTTTACCCTGTTTTCTTTTTTCAATAAACATAATATATTATAAGGTGACCACATATTTAAGCTTTTGCATATTTGTAGTCACCTATAATCCCCTAAAATACCCTAAACCTATTTAAACCATTAAAATTAAGTTTTAATCTATGGATGATTCCGAAGTGTATAAGGCTCTTATTATGAAGCTTAAAAAAAGCAGTAGGTTGAGATCTATAATTTCTAAGATTGGTGAGTCTGATGATAAGAGCTTGTATGTAGCTGCTGTCAAAGAATACATCTTCAGTAACCCTTACACTTTTGGCATAAGTAGAGATGGACGGGTTGTTCGTGAGAATCCTTTGAAGCGAGTGGGTAATTTTATTAATAAATACATCTTTCCCGGACTAAATTATTGGAAACTAACATTAGAGGAGCGTGAAATGCTAGAAAAACTGATCCAAACACCAGACTTAGAAAAAGATGAGATCCAAAGACTTATCGAAGACGTCAAACCTAGCGAAAGCATCGACGAAGACAGAAGACGACTCCTAAAAGCGATGGGCGTAGGACTAGGTGCACTTGCACTTGGCCAAGGAGCACAACTAATCAACCCAACAGAAGCAGAAGCAGCACAGCAAGCTTTCAACAACAATCAACAGTTCGATATCCTTCTTTTCGTTATCCACCATTACTTCCATGATCTAACCGGAAAACAAATAAGACCATACCCCGGAGCAATAACATCCGGAACAGGATTCGTAAAAGGATACGACATAACAAAAACACAAAACGGACTACAAATAAGACCATACCCCGGAGCAATAACATCCGGAACAGGATTCGTAAAAGGATACGACATAAACTAAAAAAATTCTAAACTAATTCTTCAAAAAAAAATATTACAAAAAAAAGAGAAATGATCAAATCATATCAAGCGCCTGATCAGTAAGAGAAGGCGTAACAGCAGAACCAGACAAACCACTTGCACTTGTTGAAATTCTGCATTCAACTTCATCTTCTAAACTTGGATCATCTTCAGCTAAAACTATATAAGTTTCCTCATTTGAACCTTCATTTCCAGAACCATCCTTTGCAATCACTTTTAATAAGAATTCTTCATAATTGGAATAATCACTTATTACATCTAATCCGACTTCAGAAGGTTCAATTCAGAAACCTATTTCACCAAATCTATTGTTTTTTGCATAAACTCAACAACCTTAAACCTATACTCTTCTATTTTTTCATCAGAAAATAATATTTTTGTTGAATAACTCGCATTATGCCTATCAAATTTTAGATTAGTATAAAGTTCTGCATCATCTTTACTAACAGATAATTCATTGATAAGTTTAGCTTCATCTATATCAATAGAATATTCCTTGATCAAAAACAATAAGGTTGCAGTATGATTTTTTGACATAAAGTTTTTTTTAGCAAGCAAAGCCAATGCACAAATGTAAAGCACATAATAAAGAATCACTATGAGCCAATCATTATAATCACCTTGATTTTTATTTAAAGTAAAAAAATCTAGATTATGTTTTGCCTTATCCAAATAAGATCTGATCAACTCAGGATTTTCTGAAATTTTTATCAACTGATTCTTTTTGATGTAAAATTCGATTTGCTTATCCAATAGATTTCCATCATTAAAATAATCATTTATATTCATCTAACAATACCTCATAATAGTTTTGCTCACCTTTAATTGGAAATCCTGTTTTTTTTGCTTGAATAATAATATGATCATCCCCTTTTATAAATTCTTGAGTTGAACAAATAAAAATATTTAAAGGATAATTTGAAATGTTTTCTACCTCTTTTTTAATAGCTTCAAAATCTTGTTTTATATCTGTGATTATCAATAGATCAATATCACTTCCTTTTCTTTCCATCTTTTTTGATGCTGAACCAAAAAGAACTATTGAATAAATACCTAGAGATATATTATCTAAAAAATTTTGTATAGGAATCCTCACACCCCTATTTAAATCTAAAAATTTCAAAACAGCTATCTTTGAAAATTCTAACGCGAAAATACGTTTATTCTCAACCTTATAAAAAGTATTCGATCGAGTTTTATTTACGCTCAACATCCTTTGCGAAACTAATTTTTTCAGATTGTGGGCTAAAGAACTATCAGAAAGCATTGCCAAATCTTTTAATTCATTAAAATATAATTCAACTTTTCTTGATTCATAATATGCCAAGAAAATTTTTTCTTCAGGTTTCATATAACCTATAAAATAAAACTCATTTAAATAACTTCTGTTTTTGGAGTAATCACTTCTGTTTTTGTAGTAGATAACATATAAACAATATTTTAATCCCACTAGCAACCTATTTAAATCATTAAAATAGATTTATTTATCTTATAATCTTTTTCTTTTTTTGAGAAATAAAATTATCACTATTTGAAACCGGTCGTCCTAATTCTTTTTCAGTTTCCTTTCTTGCATTACCTGCTGCTCTTCCACCTCTCTTAGCTGCGTTTTCAACTTCAGAATAATCCCTTGCATCTTCTTGTTGTGTTATTTCAGTAGAGACTCTTTCACCAAGCATAGAAAATATTAATTCTAAATCATCCATGTGATCTCTTAAATTTTCAT
>PKTL01000039.1 GCA_002867475.1 Candidatus Woesearchaeota archaeon | reverse complement strand
CCATGAACAGGTTATTTGACGGTTCTCATTCTGGAAAATTGATTATAAAGGTTTCTGAAGAATCATAATCAATGTTTTATATTTATTCCTTTAATTGACATAGCATATCTTATAATATATAATAAAAGATTTAGTGAAGTTATAACGAATTCCTATTTGATGGAGGAGCATTTAATATGAAAAAAAAAGATGTTAAAATTGAGAACAAGTTCAATTGGAAAAAAGCCATTAGTTTTCTTTTGGTACTTTGGATTACAGGCATATTATTAGACGTAATATTTTTTGATGTTAAAACAGGAAATGTTGCAGTGATTGATGTTAAAGGAGTCATTGCATCCAATTATGATAGTTTCATGTCATCAGGTAACGCAGATCCTGATGTAATAAATGGGTTAATAAATGAAGCTGTCAAGAATCCTAATACTAAAGCTATAGTATTTGAAGTTAATAGCGGGGGCGGAAGCCCTGTTGCTAGTGATGAAATAAGTCAAAAGATTGAAAGCTTGAAAGGATTAAATATCACAACTATTGCTTATATTAGAGATATTGGTGCTAGTGGTGCTTATTGGATTGCTGCAAGCACAGATCACATAATGGCTAATCGAATGAGTCTTGTTGGAAGCATTGGAGTAACTGGCGCTTATCTTTCGTTTGAAGGTCTTCTTGATAGATATAACATCACTTATAACCGGATGATTGCTGGAGATTACAAAGATTTAGGCAGTCCTTACAAAGAGATGACTGATGAAGAGAAAGAGATGCTTGAAATGCTTCTTTTTGATTTACGTGATGAGTTCATATATCAAGTAAGCAGTGGTAGAAATATGAATATTGAAAAAGTTGAAAGCTTTGCTACTGGAGAGGTTTGGCTTGGTAAGGAAGCGCTCAGGCTTGGTTTTGTTGATAGTCTTGGAAGTGAAGCTGAACTTATCAGCTTTTTAGAAACCAAATTGAATGAGACAGTACAATTTGAAGAATATCATAGAGAAGTCTCCTTTAGTGAAATGATTTATGGTTTCACAAACGGTTTTGGAAAAAGCATTGGTGAAGGTTTAACAAGCGATATTACAAATAGTAAATTATATATAAGATGAAGCTCATTATCTACTAGAAGAGGTGTAAGAATTGAGAAAGACTAATCTTTTTGAAAAAATTGTTTTCATACTTGGTATTTTTGTTGTGGTTGTTGGTTTTTTCATGATCAATAGTACTAATAGTGAAGCTGGTTACCTTAAAATTGTAGCAATATTTTCTTGGTTGACTTTGCTTTTCATAATGATCCTTAGTGCAACTAATGAGGATGTTAAGGAAGAGCTTGGTGTGATAATAAAAGAACATATTGAAGAGACTAAGCTATTAAAAGAATTGAATCATGATATTCTTGCTGAGACAAAGATGCTTCGTGAAGACTTGAAAAAAGCAAGGAAATAGAAATAGATTTATAAATATCTTTTTCTCACTTTTTTTTATGGAATTTGTTAAGAATCATATTATTGAAATTTTAGGAAAATTAGGTGTTTCGAAGGTAGACCTTGAAATCCCTCCAAGTTTAGACATGGGAGATTATGCGTTTGCGTGCTTTCCATTAGCTAAAGAATTAAAAAAAGCACCTAATTCGATTGCTGAAGAATTTTCTAAAAAAATATCTTCTGATGATATTATTGAAAGAATTGAATGTAAAGGTGCATATCTAAATTTTTATATCAATAGAGACTATTTTTTTAATAATTTTAGTCTTGATATTAATAAATCTCAAAAGCAGAAAATATTAGTTGAGTATCCTTCTCCTAATACAAATAAAAGCCTTCATGTGGGCCATGTTAGAAACATGTTACTTGGAAACTCACTATCTAGAATACTTAAGGCTGCTGGAAATCAAGTGATAAAGACTAATCTGAATAATGATAGAGGTATTGCAATATGTAAAGCAATGGTTACATACAAGCTTTTTGGTGATGGGAAAACTCCTACAAGTGAAGGTATGAAGCCTGATAAGTTTGCTGAAAACTTTTATGTTTTATTTGGTGAAAAATTAAAAGAGGATCCTAATCTGGATAATTTAGCCCAAGATATGCTTCTTAAATGGGAGCAAGGTGATAAGGAAACAATAGAACTTTGGGAACTTTTTCTTGGATGGGTTTTCAAAGGTTATGAAGAAACTTATAAAAATTATAATTTCAGTACAGATATCACTTATTCTGAATCAAAAATATATGATAAAGGAAAAGATATAGTTCTTGAAGCTTTAGATAAAAATATTGAAGGTTTTGACAAAGAAGATGATGGCGCCGTTTTTGTGGATCTTGAAAATAAGAAGCTTGGGAAGAAGTTCCTTCTTAGAGGAGATGGAACCACACTTTATATGACCCAAGATATTTATCTTGCTAAACTAAAAGAAGAAAAATTCAATCCGGATAAGCTTGTTTTTATTGTTGGAAGCGAACAAAAATATCATTTTGATGTATTGTTTGAACTGCTTCATAGACTTGGTTTTGGAGGGGTTGAAAAGAATTATCATTTTGCTTATGGTTATGTTTATAATAAGGATGGGAAGAAATTTAGTAGCAGGACAGGTAATACATTTGGTGCTGATGAGCTTTTAGAGATGGTCACAGAAAAAAGTGTTCAAGTCTTGAAGGAAAAGCATCCTGAATTAAATGATGATGAAATTGAGAAAAGGTCTCGAATAATTGGTTATGGTGCTCTAGTATTTGGATTTTTGAAAGTGAATCCTTTGACTGATATAAATTTTGATATTGATTCCGCCTTGAGCTTTGAAGGTGAAACAGGACCTTATATTCAATATGCTTATGCTAGAATAAAAAGTATTTTTAGAAAAGTAGGTATTGAAAAGATTGAACCTAAATCTTTTTCAAATATTAGTGATAAAGAATATAACATAGCAAAAAAAATATCTTTATTTAGTGATATTGTAAATGATGCTTCTTTAAACTTTAGGCCTTCAAGTATTGCAAGATATCTTATTGAACTTGTACAAATGTTTGGAAGCTTCTATAATGATCATAAAATAATCGGAGAAGAAAAGGACATTTTTGAGAAAAGAATGTATTTGATTGGTTTAGTTGCTGAAACAATTAAACAAGGACTTAATCTTCTAGATATTGAAGTTGTCGAAGAAATGTAATTCTTTTTTTTAATTGATTAGAATTAGAATTTTAGTTATTTAAAGATTTCTTACTTGTTCCCATAGTTTTGGAACAACCATATCAGCAAGAGGTTTAAGATTAATTATATCTTCTTCATTGTATTTTACAAGAAGATTCAAATATTGTTCATCTCCTGTTTTTTTATATTTTTTCCAAAGAACTACAGCATCAGCTCCACTTATACCTTCAACATCATCATCTCTTGATATTCCTGTTTCTTTTTCGATGTTTTTTAGTCCTCCAGTAAGACCAACTTTTCTGCAAACTCCACGTAGATCCATATGAAGGTGTTTTGTGAAATCAATCCCATATTCATTTCTAAGTACTGGAAGGTCAAAGCTTGCACCATTGAAAGTTACTATCAACTTATATCTGTCAATAAGATTTTGGAGAGTTTTTGAGTCAAGAGTTTGGTCACGTACTAATATGTGCGTGTCTTTTCCATCATATAATCCTACGACTGTTGTTCCACCCCTAAACCCTGTTGTTTCAATATCAAGAAAAACTGCGTCATCCTTAAAATGGTCATAAAGTCTCCAATGCATACTTGGTGGAAGAAGCTTCGTAAAGTGAGTTTGATCAAAGTCATATAATGCTTTTTTTGCATCTTCAATCTGATTTTTATGTATCATAAAATCTTTTGTCAATTCTTCTTCACTGCTTAAGAATTGATTCCAATCCTTACATAACTGCCAAAGCTTCCTTTCTTTATTTTCAGTGACGCTATCAAGAATTATGAACGATTGCTTTATCATGTTTTTCTCTTTTTTCCTCTCTTTTATAAGGGTTACGGTTTAGACCTAATAATTGAGAAAGATTTTTAATTGAAAGCAACATATGTTAATTTATGGAAAAAATAATAATTTTTATTTTTATCATGTTATCATCCACATTTTTTACTGGTTGCTTTCAGGATAATTATGAGAATAATATTAAAGAAAAGATAACTCAAGCAAATTATTGCAATTCTGATGATGATTGTTTTTTTATTGGAAGTAAATGTCCTTTTGGATGCTATATTTATGTTAATAAAGCTGAAGGTGATAGAATAAAAGAATTGATTGAAGGATTTAATTCTAATTGCGTGTATGGTTGTGTTCAAAGCTATGGTGTTGAGTGTAAAAATAATAAATGTGTAGAAATTTTAGAAGATCCTTATTTTAATGATGATTAAATTCTTTGTTTAATAGTACAAGCCACCATTTAAATATAGTAAACCTTTATATATAAAGTTATATTTTCCAAAATATTTTCCTTTGGGGAAGGGAGGGAGCCAAAATGAGACAAACACACCTAATAGGTTTAATAGTTCTGCTATTATCTTTTACTACGCTATCTTATGCCGATGCGGGAAGCATATTCGTTACATCAAGTGAGACTTGTTCAAATATTTCAGGTAACGATCCTCACTTTGATACTGATGAATGGGTTTATTTAGCAGGTTCGGGATTTGAACCTAATTCCAAGATTAACATAACTGTTGAAGGGAAAAAAGGTTGTGATGCAGACATATTAGTTTGGGAGAATCTTGATAGGACTGTTGATGAATCTGGCGAATTTTGTCTACTTATTTATCATACGAAGCCAGGAGATTATGGATTGTATGATGTTGATGCTGATGGTGCTTCCGCTGCTGCTGGAAAATCAAAAACATTCACTATAGATGGTGATAACTTAAGCAATGGTAATGAAAGCTGTTGTGATGATTTTGATAATGATGGTGTTTGTGATATATATGATAATTGTCTAAATTTGTACAATCCTTTCCAGATAAATCTTGATGATGATGATTTTGGTGATAAATGTGATGATGACATAGATGGAGATGGCGTTAATAATGATGAGGATAATTGTCCTAATGTTTATAATCCTCCTGTAAGCGAATGGGTTGATATGGATGATGTTTCTCATTTTGATTCACAGCCAGATTATAATTTGAATGGTATAGGAGATGCTTGTGAAGATAGCGATATTGAAATCTGTGATAATAAGGATAATGACAAGGATGATTTAGTCGATGAGGATCTTTTTATATATAGATTGGATGTATGTACTGAGATTGAAAAGACATGTATCCTTGGTGAATGGATATTGACAGATACATATCCTAGTAGCGTTGTTTCAGGTATTGTTTTTGATGATATTGATAGAGATGGAGTTTATGCTGATGAAAATGGTATTGAAGGTGTTCAGATTGATATGAATGAGCAATCAACAACTACTGATTCAGATGGGCTTTATAGTTTCTGTATGATCCATGGAGATGTTTCTCTTGTTGAAACTGACCCTGTAGGATACACATCAACAACTACTAACTCTTACAGTTTTAGTGTTTCTAAAAGTGAAGAAGTCACATACAACTTTGGAGATTATATGGCTGTTGATACAAGTTTAAGTCTTGTAAAAACCGGTGTTGATGCTGATGGAGGCCATCTTCTTGTTGGTGACTTGATTACTTATACTTTGACTGTTACAAACATTGGTGACGCGACAGCATACGACGTTTACATGGTTGATAACTTACCAAGTGATGTAACATGTGTTTATGCTAGTGATGACGCGACATGCGAAGACTTAACCTGGTACTTAGACCACTTATTACCTGGCGAAAGCTTCACAGCAACAATAAACGCTACAATAAATAGCGACGCAGCTAATAAATCAATCATAAACACAGGAAGCGTAAACGCAAGCAACGTAGAAAACCCGCCAGAAAACCCAACAGTATGCCCTGATGGAAGCACACCAATAAATGATACTTGTGAAGTAACACCTACAGGATTTGCTGATGTTGATTTCACTAAAACCGCAATGGATGTTAATGGAGGTATGTTACTTGTTGGAGATCTAATATTTTATGAGTTAACTGTGACTAATGTTGGTGATGTTCCTGCTTATGACCTAGAAGTGTATGATAATTTACCTAGCGAGGTTACTTGTATTACAGTTAGTGAAGGCACTACTTGTAATGATCTTGTTTGGCACATTGATAAATTAGGTGTAGGTGACAGTTTTGTTGCTTATATTAATGCTACGATCAATTTTGATTCGGCAAACACAACCATCATAAACACAGGATACGTTTTAGGTGAAAATATAAATGGCTCTAATGATGATCCTGAAGTGTGTCCTGATGGTAGTTTGCCGGTTGATGGAGTTTGCCCTATTACACCTGTTGATTATACAGAACTTGATTTTGATAAGACTAGTGTAGATGTAAATGGTGCAAATCTTCTTGTTGGTGACTTGATCACTTATACTTTGACTGTTACAAACACTGGTGACGCGACAGCATACGACGTTTACATGATTGATAACTTACCAAGTGATGTAACATGTGTTTATGCTAGTGATGACGCGACATGCGAAAACTTGACATGGCATTTAGAAAAATTAGGAGTTGGTAGCTCTTTTGTTGCTTACGTCAACGCGACAATAAACAGCGACGCGGCTAATAAATCAATAATAAACACAGGAAGCGTAAACGCAAGCAACGTTGAAAACCCACCAGAAAACCCAACAGTATTCCCTGACGGAAGCACACCAATAAATGATACATGTGCAATAACTCCTGTTGAAAGGATTGCTTTTGTTGAAGGTTATGTTTTCGATGACTTGAATGGAGATGGTGTTTTTGGTGTTAATGAATCTGGAATATTCAATGTGACAATCATGCTTGATAATGATATTAATGTTTCAGTAATTACTGATATGGATGGTTATTACATGTTTGATGTTGCTATTGAAGGTGTTCATCGTTTTACAGAGATCGATCCTGATGGCTATGCATCTACCACACCTAATGATGTGAATGCTAATCTTATTTTTGGTGAAACATACAGAGTTGATTTTGGTGACTTCAATAGATCTTTGAATAATTATGCATCAATATTTGGGACAGTTTTCAAGGATGTTAATGGTAATGGCATTTTTGATCTTGAAGAATTGGGAATTGCAGGTATTGAAATAATCCTTGATGATAACATAAGTGTGATTACTGATGCTTATGGAGGTTATACTTTTGGAATTATTGAAGAAGGAGTTCATAGTATTGAAAAACTTGATAATCCTAATTACTTCAGCACTACACCAAACAAGGTTTATGTTGATGTTTTATTTAGTAATGGTTATGAGGTTAATTTTGGAAATGCTCCAATTAATTCCTTGTTTGGAATTGTTACAGGAACAGTCTTTGAAGATTTGAACCTAGATGGATTTAGAAATAATACTGAACTTGGATTGATGAATGTGAATGTATCTATTTTCAATAGTACTTCAGTATTGACAGACAGTTATGGAAGATATACCTTGACAGTTTTTGATAGATATATGAATTATACTGTTATTGAAGAAGATTTGACAGGTTATTCTTCGACCACTGCAAATAATGTCAATTTTAATCTAAATGGTAGTCCATCAATCGTTGTTGATTTTGGTGATATAACAGATGGTGATGGAGATAGTGTTCCTGATGATGAAGATAATTGTCCAACTGTCTATAACCCTGATCAATTAGATTCAGATGGAGATGGAATCGGTGACGCATGTGAGGAAACTAAAAAAACAGGAGGGGGAAGCACTAGTAATTCACCAGTTTATCTTGGTGGCGGAAGCTCAACATGCACATCAAACATTAGTTGTAGCGAATGGTCTGAATGCACTATTAGTGGAAATCGAGCTAGAGAATGTATTGACTTGAATGGTTGTGAAGAAGGCCCAATTATAGAGATTGAGGAATGTAGATATGTTCCGCCTGTTGAAGTCTTGGATGTTCCAGAAAGCACAGGACCTTTAGTTGTTGATACTGAACCTTTCCTTGAGGAACCACCTGTTGATGATAAAGGTAAATGGTGGATGTGGTTGCTTACAGCACTAGCAACTGTTGGTGTTGGAGGAATGACTTATTGGAAGTGGGAAGCTATAATAACTTTCTTTAAATGAACCTAATTAGGTTCTTATTATTTATTTTTTAATATTTTAATATAATAAAACTAAAACATATGAGATAATCAAGCCTATAATAAATCCAAAGCTTACATCATACACATCATGCTTTCTTAATATCAGTCTAGAAATCACCACAAGTATGGATAAGGGTAAAAATGTTATAAATGCAAGATAACCATATAATGATGTGAATATGAAAAGATACATAGCAACTCTCATTGAATGGAGGCTTGGAAAGCTTGATGCATCTATCTTTTCAAGAAAATTATTATGTTTTTGTTTCTTTGGTCTATTCTTGAAATAAAAAGATCTTATAAGGACTGTTAGGGTGATTGAAATTATCAAACATGCTGTCAATAAAATAAATGCTCGTGTTTCACCAATTATTAGAAGGATTGCTATAATCAGAATGTTTGCTGCACCACTGCCTGCTAATGTTATTTCTTTGAATATCTTTTCTTTTAAACTCATATATATACACCTATTATCAATCCGATGAATAATAGGATTCCAGTAATCATCAATCTTTTATCAAATATTATTTTTTCTAGATTTCTTGAATATGGTTCACCTTTCAAGACTCCTTGATAATAAACTAGTAGAAAATATATTAGTAAGGGGTAAAGCACAAAAAGCTTTTCTTTTCCTGAAAAAAACGAGTAAAATCCAAATATCAAAACCAAGATTGTCATGAACATATGCATCATCGATCTCAATATTTCAGTATCATATTTTGCAAGTACTGGCTTGTATTTTTTCGCATCCTTTTTTAAAAAAATCAGATCACCATATCTTTTTGCAGATACTAAAAAAACGCAAGTGAAAATATTCCTAGGAAAAACCAAGGTGAAAGAACCACACTTATCAATACGACTCCTGCAAGTGCACGCAATATGAAATTTGATGATATCAATATTATATCTAAAAATTCACAATGCTTAAGCCAAAGACTGTATATAATAGTTATTAGTGCTATCAATAATACTATGAAAAAGAATTGCACTGAAAGAACATATGATAATATGAACCCTAAAAAATAGAATATTAAGGATATTGATAATGCTAATTTTATACTCACTTTCCCGTTTGCAAGCACTCTGTTTTTCTTTTCCGGATTTAGCGAATCTTTTTTTCTATCAATAAAATCATTCATTATATATCCTGCTGAAGATATTATTGAGAGTAGAAAAAAACCCAATAATGTTGTTATTGCGAGATCTATATTTAGAAAATTTCCTGAGAAGAACAATGCTGCAAATACAAGTAGATTCTTATACCATTGTGTCACTCTTATCAGTTTAAGTATGTTTTTCATGATTCCTTGTTCTTTTTATTTATTTATAAGCTTTAAGGAAATCACCAGTACTGTTAAGTACATTAAAATTATAGTCATTTAATGAGTATAATGGGAAATCTATCCCTATCTTATCATCCATCTTTAAAAGGACTGTTAGTTCATCTTGAACTTTAACTGATGGAGTGAATTTTAGGTTTTCCCAATCTGTTAATAAATAAATATCTATCTGATCACAATTCTTTGTTTCTTGATTCCAAAAACCATTAACACAGAGTTGGTCTAATGCTGGAGCTCCTGAATCATAAGGCGGATTGTAATAAGTGTTTCCATACCTGTCTGAAAAGTGTTTGAATAAGGAACCATAAAGATTATCTACTGCAAAAATAATATTATCAATATCTTGAGAATATAAATTTTTAATTTCAGCTTTTGTTTCTTCATTTGGAAGATTCCCATCATCCACAAAGCTCAAAATCACTTTATATCCATCAAGCATTTCAACTGCTTTTTTCAATCCATCTATAAGCAAAATTTCACCTTTATCGTTGATATGGATCTCACTTATCTTGAAAAATATCTCCTTTTCTTTACTTACTTCTTCAAGTTCTAGACCTAATATATTTTTACATTCTTCATTACTTATTGTTTTTTCACCATTCAATATCATCACTGAGTGACCATAGAGATAACCACAATTGGATATATTAAAATTATAGAATAAGGAAGATAATCTTTTTTCCAGTTCTAATCTACAGTAATCATTACTGCATCTATATTCATATAAAGATAATATTAATAGTTCATCTTTGCTTCTAAAGAAGTTAAGAACATCCATCTGCATCGAATTAGATGAAGTTATAAGATCTGTTTTTTTTGCATGTATCATTGCAAAACCCGTGTTAGTCATAACATCTTTATCCTTTATCTCACTAATCAAGTTCCAATCAGTTTTTGTATCTTCATGAAAATAATCTGCAGAGAAAACTATATTCAAAAGCAAGAGCAAGGTTATTGCTGGGCCAACATATTTCTTTAGAGATTTCTGTTTTCTTATCTTGATCTTTGTCAATCCAATCCCACCAATTATAGATAAGGGCACTAATAAAGATGTCAAGTATCTGATATCGAATCTTGATACGAAAAATGAATAGTATATGAAAAATGACGCTGCAAAAATTATTAAGGAATTCTGTTTGAAATCTTTCTTGCTTTTGATTAAGAAAAATATTAGTCCTATCAATATCAGTATATTAAGTGAGAAAAATACTGAAAAGTAAACTTTAACACCTGATTGCCCATATATCCAAACACCTCCTTGAATTATATTTGATGCATCTATTAAAGGAGTTTTTATCTTTTGCACAAGCGTACCAGTATTATTTATTATTGCATTGATAAAGAAAGGTATTATTCCAACAAGACCTCCAAGTCCTTGAAATATTGAGCTTTTGATCTTTTGAACAATTTCTATATCTCTAAATAATATTACTGATAAAGTTGCAAGACCTCCAAGAGGTCCGACAAATTTGAAAAGAAAGCTTATTCCGAGCATCAATCCTGCTTGGAAATCCTTCTTGTTCCATGCATAATATAAAGCTATAAATACGAAGAAATAGGCTATCAAATCGTTTAATATCATTCCTGAGAATTTTAAAAAAAATGGACTTAGTGCATAAAGCATTGTTGAATACTTAGCGATTTTTTCATCAAACTCTTTTCTTACTATATGAAACAATAGGATAATGGAAGCTATATTTACTAGAAATATCATAGTTTTTGCTAATATAAATGAATTAAAGAATAGGTATAATGGAGTCATCAGTAATGATACGCCAATAGGCCTTATCTCTTCATAATAACCTTCTTCGCCACTGCTCGCATAGTATTTTGCCATGCCAACATAGACTCCTTCATCATAGTTTACGAACGTATATGAGTAAAATAATAACTTTAAAAGTAGAAATGAGAGAATTATTATCATTAGGAAAAACCAGTTTGATTTTGTTATACCATAATATTTTTTCATCATCCTACATGAACTTAAGAAGTTATTTATAAATTCTATTATCCACTAGACAAAATACTCAGTGGACATTCTGTAGTGAGATTTATAATGCTTTTTCCAAGATTAAACTATTATGAAAAAGATTAGTAACTCACAGATCCAGAATATCTGTACTTATTCTAAAATAGGATTGTCAATGAGAGAAATTTCTAGAAAAGAAAATATATCTGTAAATACTATTAAAAAATATTTAAAAAAAAATAATATTGAAATTGATGAAAAAAATATAATATATGGACTAAAATCAAAAAATGACTTATTGATTGGCTTATATTGTGGTATTTGGGCTGGAGATGGCACCCAATATATTGATAAAGGATATAGGATTAAGATCTGTTGTCATTCAAAAGATAAAGAATTGATAAAATTTATTCAAAAAATAATATTAGAATTATTCAATAAGAAAACTTTTGTTAGATATGAAGAAAGAAATAGAGCATTAATTCGTTTTAGCTCAAAATATATCTATAAATTTGTCTATGATTATCTGGATTTTTCAGAGAATAAATCTCTTTCAGTTTGTTTAAAATCATCAAACTTAAACAATACAGAATACTCCAAAGGTTTTTTATTAGGTTTGATGATAACAGATGGATATCTAAAAAATAAGTTTTGTTATAATACAATCTCTGAAAAACTTTCTCAAAATCTTATGAATATTCTTAAATCTTATAATTTATCTCCAAAATACTACACCCATAAAAGAGAAAAATATGGGTGGAATGACTTATTTATGGTTTCATTAAAAAAAGAAGAAAGTAAACAAATCAATAAAATATTAGATAATATACTGCAAAAATTAGATTATAAAGAAGGATTTTCAAAAATAAAAGGATATAATTAAAAAAAAATGGTGAGCCCGACGTGATTTGAACACGTGACCACACGATTATCAGTCGTGCGCTCTACCAGACTAAGCCACGGGCTCATCACCATTTAGGTTTTTATTTAAAAAAGGCGCCCTCAACCAGACTTGAACTGGTGACCTTGCGGTATCAGTTGGATTTGCATCCAATAACAGCCGCACGCTCTACCTACTAAGCTATGAGGGCTTAATAGAAAAATGGATTTTGAATTTCTTTATAAAAGTTGCGATTGTGCAGAGTTAAACTCAATAAAATCTTGAAATAGTCTTAGCTACCTTCTTGTTTATCATATTTTTTCTTTTATCGTCTAATTCTCTTGAATTGCCAAATTGGACCACTTTTGCTTTGATACCGCAGAATCTGAGTATTTCATATTTGATATTCTTCACTGGGCTTTGAAATATTCTTGAAAGAGTCTCATGAGCACCACTTGTTATAAATACTAACGCTTTCACATCTTTTAATAACCCTATTGGTACACCTTTTACATATTTGAACGCATATCTTGCTACAAATACTCTATCAAAAAATCCTTTCAATATTGCTGGCATTGTTCCCCACCAAACTGGATAGATGAATATGAGTTTTTTTGAGGATTTTATCTTTTCTTGGATCTTTTTATTCTCTTCAGACACTTCATATTTTTTTGCTGTATAGAGTTCTTCAGCTTTAAGAACCGAATTGTACCCTCTTTTATAGAGATCTATAACTTCATATTCTTCATCCATCCTTTTTAGATTGAGTTCTACCTGTTTTAAAATCCAAGGGCAATGCCCTTGAGTTTTTGGATGAGCATAGATTACCAAGGTTCCCATTTTTTAAGGCTACAACTCCCACTTCCATACGCAACTATCGCTAAAAAAGCTGCAAAAAATAGTAATGCTGGTTCTCCACCATTTGTTAAAGGATTCCAACCATTTGGAACATGTGCTATAAACCATGCTCCAACCATGTTAGCTGCACCTAGCATAGCTGCATATCTTGACATGAAACCAACTATCAATAATGCACCAACTATCAATTCTATTATTCCTGCTACAAGAAATATCCCTGTAGCACCCATTGGAAACTTCATGTATCCATGATACATAAACAATACCCCAATCAAGATTCTGAATGCAGGGTAAAAATATTGCATTTTCTCTTCACATTTAGTTTTATCAAACATTTTATATCACCTAAAGAATTTATACATGATAAAAAGAGTTTTGTGTTTATAAAAAATATGTTTAATTAAAAAAAATAGGTATCTTCTAACCGATTTCTTTATTTCGAATGAATTAAGTCAATCTTTTTATTTTCTTTGTAGGATTCTTATTGAAAACACCTATTCAATGATAACAATCTTTATAAGAGAGGGTCACTGTTATAATTATACATTATGAACTTGAATACAAAATCAGATAGAAAATGGATTTTTGTTTCAGGTGGAGTGCTCTCAGGCCTTGGTAAAGGCGTTGTGAGTGCTAGTATTGGTCGTATTCTAAAAGATAAAAATAAAAAGATAGTTCAGATTAAATGTGATGGTTATCTTAACATTGATCCTGGAACTATGAATCCTGTTGAACATGGAGAAGTTTTTGTTCTTGATGATGGTGGCGAAGTAGATCTTGATTTTGGCCATTATGAAAGGTTTAATGATATAACTTGTAAATTTGATTGGAATCTTACCTCTGGCAAGATTTTCAAATCAGTTATTGATAAAGAAAGAAGAGGAGATTATCTTGGTAAAACTGTTCAGATGATCCCCCATGTTACTAATGAGATTAAAGATAAATGGATTAAGATTGGTAATGATGAGAATGCAGACATTGTAATTGTTGAACTTGGTGGTACCGCGGGAGATATTGAGATGAGTCTTTTTTTTGAAGCTGCTAGGCAAATGGCTTTAGATTTTGATGAAAAAGATACTTGTTTTTGTCATTTAACTTATGTTCCTGTTCTTAGTTCTGTTGGTGAGCAAAAATCTAAACCAACACAACAATCAACAAGGATACTTCAAGAAATAGGCATTAGTCCAGATTTCATAATTGGTAGAAGCGATTTTATTCTTGATGAGAAAATAAAAGAAAAAATCGCGCTTTTTTCAAATTTAAAAAAAGAAAATATTTTATCAAACCCTAATCTTGAAACAGTTTATGAGTTACCTCTTATTTTTGAGAAAGAAAATTTTTCTAAACTATTATCTAAAAGTTTAGATCTTAAAATAAATCCCGATTTAAACAAATGGAATGAATTAGTTAATAGTATAAAATCACCAATTAACACTGTGAATATTGCGATTTGTGGTAAATATACTGAGCTTCAAGATTCATATATTAGTATAAAAGAAGCACTTGTGCATGCTGGAGCACATAATAATACAAAGATAAATATTGAATGGATTGAGACAACAGATATAAATAGGAAATCTGACTTGAAAAGAGTATTACAAAATATTAATGCTGTGATAATCCCAGGTGGTTTTGGTAATAGGGGAACTGAAGGAAAAATTGAAGTTATAAGGTATATACGGGAAAATAATATTCCTTTTTTAGGTATTTGTTTAGGGTTACAACTTGCAGTGGTTGAGTTTGCAAGAAATGTTTGTAGTATTGAAAATGCTACTTCTACAGAATTTGATTCAGATTCAAAAAATAAGGTTATTGATATAATGGATGAACAAAAAGATGTTAAAGATTTAGGAGGAACTATGCGTCTTGGTTCATACACAGCAAATATTTCTAAAGATACAATTGCTCATTCATTATATGATCAAGTTAAGGTTCATGAAAGGCATAGACATAGATATGAGGTTAACCCAAATTATCACGAAGTATTAAAAGAAGAAGGTTTGATTCTTTCAGGTATGTCACCTGACAAGAAACTTGTTGAGTTTATTGAATTAAAAAATCATCCTTATTTTATTGCTACTCAAGCTCACCCAGAACTTAAATCAACACTTGAAAACCCTGCTCCTCTATTTTTAGGACTTGTGAAAGCCGCATTAAAAAAAGTTAATTAACAACTTCGCCTGTTATGCTTCTTAGCATGTGACCTGTGATTTTTAGATTATATCTTTTTCCAAGTTGAAGTCGTTCTTTCACACCTATTATTAAGGGATATGTTCCTAGTTGTCTGCAAAATGTGATTCCTCCATCATGGACTTCAGCAATACAATCTTTAATAATTGTGTTTATTGGTGCTACTCGTTTAAGAAGTTCTGTGTCTATCTCTTGCCTTATCTGGTTTCTCCATTTCCAATAATGCTTCTCGTTTTTTCTAAGAAATTTATTTCCAACCCTTTCATAAATTGGTGTACCTGGAAATGGTACAACTTTTCGTATATTTATCCTTCTAACCAAGAGATCCTCATCAAGTATTTGATGTAAGTATTTCATATTTTCTAGTTGAGTCTTTTTGCTTTCTCCTTCAAGACCGAACAAGATGTTGATTCCTGGAAGGAATTTTGGCATTCCATTTTTGCCAATTTCGGATCCATATTTATTTATTATTCTTATTGCATTTAGCGTTGTTTGTGGCGTGCTGTTAAGTTGATTCTTTTTTATGACTTCAACGTCAAAGCTTTCGACTCCGAACGCCGCGATGTTTCCTGGAGTGCAGTATTTGACTATCAGTTTTGTTATCTCTTCATTTACCATGACAGGATTCGCGTTATCAATATGGAGTGTTTTTGGACCTAGTTCTGCGATTGGTTTCAATAGTTTTTCTATCTCTTCAGCACTTTGTTTCTTATAGCTGTAGAAGCATGTTTGTTTTCCGAGCCTAAAATGTCTTGCTCCTTTTTCCCATAATGCTTTAATTTCTTTATGTATGTCTTCTTGTTCTCTAAAATTTTGAGGTTTACTTGCTTCAACGCAGTAACTGCAACCGATATCTCTAAAACAACCTGTGCTTGTCTCTATTTCCATTATGTGATTATCAAGATTATTTAGTTGATCTAGAAGTTCTGCTCCTTTTGGCGCATATTTATCTATCTCTTTAAACGATTCTAGGTTGAAATGGTTTGGATTACAATCATCCCATATTTCCATATCTGGTTTTTCACTTCGTTTTCCGCCTTCAAGCTGTGTTCCGTGCTCGCTTGCTGCGGGTCCTGTAAGTATCTTTTCTGCTTTGTAATCCTTGATATATTTCTGGATCTCCCTTAATGTTCCAGGAATCGCTGACAAGTATTTTCCAGGTGTATGGACACCAAGTATAACTATTATCTGATCAGCATCTTCTAGAAGGTTCTTAACATCAAAACTGTTCTTTGTAAGATTATATATGTCTATTCTTGTCTTTTGCTTGTCGCTAAGTTTTGGCTCGACATTATCATATTTTTCAAGCAGTCTTACATCGTCTATTGTCAAATATTTGACAATATTATCTGGTTCTTCTATAATTTTTCCATAGATATACCTTGGATAGGTTCCTAGATAAGGTGGGACTCCAAGACCACTTGGTTCATCAGTGTAACAATCGAGTAAGATTATATTCATAATTAATTAGAAACTTGTTCTTTTTATAAGTTTTAAGTTTAGAAAATATTTAATCATTAGATTTTCTTAGTTTTTCCCATTTCTTTCGTAAATCTTTCTCATTTGAGTAATCTACAAAATCATCATAATGAATGTGTGCATCTTTTCTTTTTATTTCATGTTTTATCGGACACCAATATTTTTCAGTTCGCCCACCTATTTCCCTTGAGTATGCTATTAAACAATTAAAATATGAACAATACGCACAGTTTATTTTTTCAAGCCAATTTAAATAAGGTAAATGTTCTCTATCGAACAAGAAATAATCCTTTGCTCTAACTCTTGGAATTTTATATAATCTAAAACAAATCTGATGATATATTTCTAAAAACATATGGAAAATCATAGTTGGTAAAAGCATCCCATAAATGAAAGGTATTGATATTAAATACCTAAAATTCATTATAAAGGAGTTTGATAATATTCTTTTTCTTACTGGAACTTTTTTTGTCTGTGTTTTATTTTTTAATAAGAAATATTCAGTAATAAATTTTCTTTTTTTTCTAAGTTCATCTATTCGAATATCTAATTTTTTTGTTAATTTATTTCTTGTGGAATCTAAATTTTTTAATCCTTTATTTTTTTCATTTATTAATTTTTCAAATAATTTATCTAAATCTTTATTAAAAAAACCTTCTTTTTTATTTTCCTTTTTCATTAATTGAAGACTTATAAGAATTGTTTATAAAATTTATGATTGATTAAATAAATAAAGATATGCCTCATATCCAAGTTTATCCATTTCTTCTTTTGGAATAAACCTAAGACTTGCACTGTTTATGCAGTATCTCATACCACCTGCATCGATTGGACCATCATCAAATAGGTGACCTAAATGCGTTGTGTTTGTTCTTACTTCAGTTCGAGCATAGGTTAATAAGTTATCTTCTTTTTCTATAATATTATTTTTTTCTATTGGTTTTGTAAAACTTGGCCATCCAGTTCCACTATCAAATTTGTCTATTGAGCTAAATAAGGGCTCACCTGTTACTACATCCACATATATCCCTTCTCTTTTCTCATCCCAATACGTATTATTGAAAGCTATTTCTGTACCTCCTTCAATCGCTACTTTGTACTGTTCATCAGTCAGTTGTTTTTTCATTAGATATTCGTCGCTCCAATATCCATCTATGAAATCCATTCTTCCACTTTGTGCCTTGTAAAACTTGAATCTTAGACTGTTTTTCTTATGGTAATCTTGGTGATATTCTTCAGCAGGATAAAATGTTGTAAATGGAATTATTTTTGTTGCAATTGGTTTATTGAATCTGCCACTTTTTTCGATTTCCTTTTTAGATTCTTCAGCTAGTTTTTTTTGTTCTTCATCATGATAAAATATTGCACTTGTATATTGGAATCCTCTATCAACAAAAGAGCCCCCATCATCTGTTGGGTCGATTTGAGTCCAAAAGGTCTTTAGCAACATTTCATAAGTGTATTTTGTTGGATCATAATATACTTGAATAGCTTCTCTGTGCCCTGTTATTCCGCTGCTCACTTCTTTATAAGTTGGATTTGATTCTTTTCCACCAGCATATCCACTTATTGCTTCAATTCCTTCAAGAGATTCAAATGCTGATTCAACACACCAAAAACATCCACCTGCAAAAGTAGCTACCTTGTATCCTTCTGGAACAGTCTTATTGGTTTTTGTATTTTTCATAGTGTTCTCACCACATGAAGCTATAAATAATAAAAAAACTATCAAAAAAAGCATAGTTAGTATCTTTTTCATATCATAAAACACTCATTTGGCTTATATAATATTTATCTTTAACTTTTCAATAAAGATTATATATTAAATCAAAATTCTTTAATTATGCTAGATAGAATATCAAAAAAGGATTTAGAAGCTTATTTCGAACCTGATGTCACCAATAAAGTATATGTTAAAGATTTTCTTAAGATATTGAATGGAAATGTTAAGAATCCACACCATAAGAAAAATCCTTCTTCACAAACAGAATATGCATATTTTATTGTTTCTGGTAATAAAGAACTTAATGATGTGATCGCTTCAAATAACCACACATTTCAAAATGAATTTAAAGATCTTTTTTACAAAAGCAATTGGTTTGGTCAATTCAAAATAAATACTGAATCAAGCATTATAGTCCCTTATTCTATTGAAATATTATTCAATAAAGATACTGCAATTGCAATCGAAAATGATAAGAATAGATTTGAAGGAATTGGAGGTTCATATCAGCTTGATAAACATTACAAACAAAAAACTCTGATAACAGATATATCCTTGGATGAAATGATTCATCTTTTTAGAAATGTAAAAAAACACATGATTCATAATTATTTACTTGATAAATTAGATAAAGATTATAAGTAAATGTTTTTTTTATATTACCATGAAACTAAATAAGGTTAAAGATTCAATTGATAAAAGGTTCTATGAAAACTTATCTAAAAGGATTGTTGAGTTTCGTCCTAGTCAGAAGAAAAGTATTGATTCCGGCCTTCTTAAAGGTGAGAATCTTCTTGTCTGCACTCCTACTGCTAGCGGTAAGACTTTGATTGCTGAGCTTGCAATGATAAATAATATTTATAATAAAAAAGGTAAAGGTGTTTATGTTGTTCCTTTGAAAGCTCTTGCATCTGAGAAATATAAGGAGTTTAAGAAAAATTATCCCGACCTAAAAGTTGCATTATCAATTGGTGATACTGATTCAAGTGATACTTATCTTGAAAAATATGATATCATTTTTACTACGAGCGAGAAGCTTGATAGCTTGATTAGACATAGAAGCCCTTTTATTTTCAGCATTGCTACTTTAGTTGTTGATGAGGTCCATCTTTTAAATGACCCAAGTAGAGGACCGACTCTTGAGGTTGTTATAACTCTTCTTCGCCAAATGCTAAAAAAATGCCAATATCTTTATTTGTCTGCAACTGTTGGAAATGAGAAAACCTTAGCAGGTTGGCTTGAAGCTAATCTTGTTGAAGACTCTTGGAGACCTGTTAGGCTTGATAAAGGAATTTATAGAGATGGAAAGATAACTTTCTACTGAATCAAATTTATAATTTCTAAATAGTAGTAACATTTATATAAAGAATTATTGTACCTTCTCCTATGAGCATTATCAATTCAAATCCTGGAATAAGAAGAATAGATCCTAAAAATAGGGTTGGAGTCCCTGTAGATTCAAGAGATAATCTGAAAAATCCCCATATAGCAATAGACTATTTTATTGATGTAAGCGGTAAATTAGAATTGAACACGCTAAGGGTTTTTGGAGAAGGAACACCAACATTTGATTCCCTTGAAGAACGTATAGGGGAAAAAGATCCGTTTATTAGAAAAGTTAGTGTTGATAAACAAGGAAGAATACTTCTTAAAGGTCATGAACTTGATCACCTTGGAAATCCTGAAAACATCGATGCTTTTTATACACCTTCTTTTGAAACAATATATTTCAATCCAAAAGATGAAACAAAATTTTACCAGATATTGAAATCTTATTTCCCACCTATAAAATCAAGAATCTAAGCTCTTATTAGTTTTCCATTATGTTTGAATATGACTTTCTCTTTTATAGTAAGCATAAGCTTTACATAATCTGTTGTTTCTTTTGAAAACTTATTGAATATTGAAACACTGTTTCTTGCATTACCTATACCTGCGTTATATACTGCTCCAAGTATTGCAAAGTCAGACATTGTTGGATTCAGGACATCTATTCCAAGCTCTTCAGCGGTAAAATGCATGTGAGGGAACGCGGCTTTTACATAGTTCCAATTATCATCCCCTTTATAATATAGATTTTTTGTTGCTGGCATCACTTGCATAGGCATCTTTGCACCGGGCCTACTTACTGTACTTTTTCCAAAATTTGATTCAATAAGACATATTGAAAAAGCCATGAAAGGATTAATCTTTGCTTGAGGATATTCAATTGTTCCATTTATTGAATAATCATACAATGCTTTTGCAAGCCTTGAATTTATTTCATCAACATCTATAATATATTTTCCAAGGTCAGAATTATATTTAAAGCTTGAACCAACATTTCTTACTCTTGATTTCAATAGATCAAGATCATAACCATCAAAAGTTTGAGTGAATTTCTTTGCCTTATACCTCAATTCCTTTGCTTTTTCCTTATTTTGTATTCTTTCATAAATATCATATAATGTTTTCTTGATACCTGAGCTTTTTATTGAATCAACAGATTCTTTATCATTTTCAATTGCTGATTTCACGTTTGCTAGATCCGCAGCAGATAAATCTTGCCCACTCGCGGTTTTTTCTACAATTTTTACAAGTGTTCGAACAGAGACATTTTCCCTTAAGTCATCAATCACGCCATCCTTATTTTCACCTTGAATTTTTTGCAATAATGAAGGATGTATCCCTGACTTTTCAATAGGTGTCAATTCTGGTTTCTTGACATCTTCCACAGATATCTGAACTGAACCATTGTTCTGATGAGGACTTGTTATAGCATCATGCGCTTCATCAGACCTTGAAATAGGATTATCATCTGACTCTTGAGTTAATTCAATTGAATATTTTGCTTTAAAATCATCAAAGTTGAATTTATCAAAATCATAGTTTGAAAGTGTTGATACTGCGATTGTCACTCCCGCAGCTATTAATATCATTGCAATTTTTGCTTTGTCAATTATAGATCTTGCAAGTTTTTGTATGAGCCTTGCTTCATCCTCAAAAAGATTCATCTTAAAATTTTTCAAGAAATAGTTTGTTATAGCAGCAGGTGAAGAGATAACATAAGTCATGGGTCTAAGAAGCACCACCACATCTTCAAGCTTATATTTTGAATTACTAAATCGTTTGTATAAAGGCTTTCGCCTATTTTGAGGAAGGGTTCTTCCTACCACTTGTACCTTGTAAGGTACATACTTATTCACTTTTTGAGATCTGCTAAAAATACCCATATATAGATAATGAGAGATTTAGGTTTTTATATTTAATGGTTATAATAAGAAAAAGAAAACAAAAAATGAAATCAAATTAGTATATCTAGATTTGGATAAAGAGGATATTTGCTTATCAGATCCATAACAGCTTTTTTGGTCTCTTCAAGAACTTCATCGTTTTTAGTGTTCTTTAGTGCTTTTGCAATACACTGACCAATATAGACTATCTCTTCTTCTTTTAATCCCCTAGTTGTTAGAGCTGGTGTTCCAACCCTTATTCCACTCGGGTCAAATGGACTTCTTGGATCATTTGGTATCATGTTCTTGTTTGTAAAAATATGAACCTTGTCAAGCGCTGCTTCTGCTTCTTTCCCACCAATATCAAGGCTTGTCAGATCTATCAAGACTAAATGGTTTGTTGTTTGACCACTAACCACTCCAATACCTTCATCTAGAAGTGTTTGTGCTAAAGTCTTAGCGTTTTTTACAACCTGTTCTTGATATTCTTTGAAAGCTGGTTCGAGTGCTTCTTTGAAAGCTACTGCTTTTGCAGCGATAACATGATCAAGTGGTCCGCCTTGACTTCCTGGGAAAACTGCACTATCTATTCTTTGTGCAAGATTTCGCTTAGCATCAGGATTTAATCTGTCCTCTTTTACGCAAAGGATCATCGCCCCTCTTGGCCCTCTCAAAGTCTTATGGGTTGTCGTAGTTACAACATCACAATGAGGAAATGGACTTGAATGTACGCCCCCAGCGATCAATCCCGCTATATGTGCGATGTCAGCCATCAAATAAGAATTTCCAGCTTCAGCTGCTTCCCTAAACTTTTCAAAATCTAAATCTCCAGGGTACGCACTAAAACCTGCAATTATTAGTTTAGGTTTATGTTCAATCGCTAATTTTTTTAATTCTTCATAATCTATGAAACCATTTTCATCAACGCCATAAGCCACAAAATTATATGTTTTTCCGCTAAAATTGACCGGACTTCCATGAGTCAAGTGCCCTCCTGCGTCAAGTGACATCCCAAGAACTGTATCTCCTGGTTTTAAAAGTGCTAAGTATGTAGCAGCATTTGCTTGGCTTCCTGAATGAGATTGGACGTTAGCATGTTCAGCATTGAATAATTGTTTTGCTCTTTCAATTGCTAAATTCTCACTTATATCTATGAATTCATTTCCACCATAATATCTTTTTCCAGGGTATCCTTCACTGTACTTGTTTGTTAATACACTTCCCATAGCTTGAAGAACTGCTCTGCTTACAAAATTCTCGCTTGCGATCATCTCTGCTCCTTCTTCTTGCCTTTTTATCTCATTTCGTAACACTTTTGCGATTTCTGGATCGTATTTTTCTAGATCATTCATTCTGTCCATCTTAATCATTTTTCCTCTTGTATGTTTCAAATGTAAAAGTGAACTCACCTTCACTATCATCTCTTGATTCTATCTTTTCAAATTTAGAAAAATCTATTTCTGGAAAGAAAACATCACCATCAACAGTTTTGTGTACCCTTGTCAATTCAAGTTTATCTGCAACTTCCAGTCCAAGCTTGTATATGCTTGCTCCACCTGTGATGAATGCTTTTTCGATTCCTTTATTTTTTACATAGTTTATTGCTTCATTAAAGTCATGCATTATTGTTATTCCTTTTTCAGACCATTCCTTATCAAAAGTTAAAACTATGTTTTCTCTTCCTGGAAGAGGCCTTGCACCATCAGGTAAGCTTTCATAAGTTCGTTGACCCATAATGCAAGGAAATCCTAGAGTCTTATCCTTGAAGTGCTGGAAATCTTTTTTTATTCTCCAAGGGATATCATTATCCTTTCCAATACAATTATTTGTCGCGAGAGCAACTATTACAATTATCTCAGTCATTTTATCACACCGCTATCTCAAATTTTATCCTTGGTTGAGGCTCATAATCCTCAACCTTGCTGTCTGTGTATTCCCAATCGAATATGTTTGTAAAATTTTCAGTTACTAGTTTTGGAAGCTTTCCTGGAGTCCTGCTTAATTGTTCCTTCAATCCTTCAATGTGATTGCTATAAATATGAGCATCTCCTAAAAAGCCTACAAGTTTTCCTTCTTTTAAACCTGTTTCTTTAGCTAATAAATGTAAAAGAGTTGCATAACTTGCTATGTTGAAAGGTAATCCAAGTGCGGTATCAACACTTCTTTGACTCCACATTAAATTTAATTTTCCATCAAGAACTGTTACTTGAAAACCATAATGGCAAAAAGGAGGTATAACTTTATCTCTATCCATAGGATTCCATGCGAGAACAAGCATTTGTCTGGAATCAGGTTTATTCTTTAAATCATCAACAAGCCTTTTTAATTGGTCAACACCTTTCCCTGTATGGTCAATATTATAACCTTCATATTTTGCTCCAAAATGTCTCCATTGCCAGCCATAAATCGGACCTAAATCTCGTTCTTCCATCATTTTCTTCTTGGTTTCTTCATCATGAGCATAGGGAATTATTTCTGGGCTACACCATTCATCCCAGATATGATTGTCTCTTTCAATTAACCATTGCTTGTCAGAAATTCCTTTAATAAAGAACTCTAATTCTGAAGCTACAAGCCTATAAGGAATTCTTTTAGTTGTTAGAAGAGGAAAACCATCTTCCATATTATGCTCAAACATCGCTCCAGCGATAGCTATTGTACCTGTTCCAGTCCTATCTTCTTTTTCAATACCTTCATCGAGAATTTTTTGTATTATATCTAAATATGCTTTCAATTGACCCCACCTATAAAAATCACAAATCTCTTTATTTATATTGTTTTTGGTAGTTTAATTCATATCTCTATTTTAACATGGTTAAATCTTGATATAAATATCATAAAAGATGCAAAAAAGGCATATATTATTGATGCACCACCGATGTTGTCAAAAGAAAATCCTCTTAATATTATTGAAAGAATTATCATAGCTATAAGGATTAATGTCAAAAGTATTGTATGAAGTATCATCACAACTTTTAGCTCATCGGACTTTTTGTAGATTTTTAAAGTTATAGATTCTAGCAAAAAAATTATTATAGGTACATAAAACATATATTTACCGAAGTAAAGCCTTGTTAGATTGTCAAATGATGTCCATCCTTCTGGTGTGCTTGGGAAAAATAGAACATAGATAGGTAGAGATATGCCTAAACCAACTACAGCTATACCAACATATACAAAATAAGATCTGATAAAAGACATGATATTTTTTAGGATTGCAAAAAAGACTTCATCAAACTTATTTTCCATGATTTTAAAATAGTAAGATACTTTTATAAATCTTGTTGAATCAGACAAAATTATGATTATTGGACTTACTGGAATCATTGGTGCTGGGAAAGGAACTGTTGCAGATATATTGAAAGAAAAGGGTTTCATTTACACAAGTCTTAGCGATGTGATTCGTGAAGAATTAAAAAAGAAGGGTTCAGATATCACTAGGGAGAATCTTACAAGTTTCGCTAAGGAATTGAGAGAGAAAGGTGGTCCAGGTGTTCTTGCTAAGATGCTAAGTGAAAAAATAGACCCAAACAAGGATTTCATCATTGACAGCATAAGACATCCTAAAGAGATTGAGATATTGAAAGAAAATTTTCCTGATTTTAAACTTTTACGAGTGACTGCTCCTTTAAAGGTTTGCTTGAGAAGGATACAAGCAAGAAATAGGGAAAATGATCCTAAAACTTTAGCTGAATTATTGAAACAGCTCGATAAGGAGAATAATGATAATAATCAACAATTAAATAACACTATAGATCTTGCTGATATTGAGATTAGAAATGACGGAACAATTGATGAATTAAGAGAAAAAATTCTAAAAATCCTATGAGTAAGGCTTAAATATAATAAATATTTTTTTTAATGTATGGGGAAGGTGCCAGTTGTAAAAAAAGACAAGTATATGAGTTGGGATACTTATTTTATGAGTGTTGCTATTCTTAGCAGTTTTAGAAGCAAGGATAAGCACACCAGTAATGGTGCTTGCATTTCTGATAATGAGAAAAAAATTGTTGGTATAGGTTATAATGGACTTCCAAGAGGTCTTGATGATAATAAGAAGCAGTATTGGAGTGATGATGATGACGATCTTGAAAACAGTCGTCATACTTATGTTGTTCACGCTGAAAAAAATGCCATCTACAATGCAATGACTCATAATCTTAAAGGTGGAACTATCTATGTTACTCAGTATCCTTGTAATGTTTGTGCTCAAGCTATAATTCAGGTTGGTATCAAACGTGTCGTTTACTTGACAAAGAAAGAAACAACAGACACTCATATCAAGCGAAACAGAGCTGTTGAGAACATGTTAAATGATTGTAATGTCCGTCTTGATTATTTCTATGATTTGCACATTGATGATTTTGATTTCTTAGAGAAACTAAAAAGTTTGAATGAAGAATATTATCTAAAAAATTAAGATAATATTTTCAATAGTTTTTCTTTGCTTGTAGAACCACTTATTATTTCAACACTAAGCTTGTATTTTTTTCGAAAATGTTTTATTATTTCAATGTTGGCTTTTCCTTCTATAGGTTGTGCTTTTACATTGATCTTATATCCTTTTTTAGCTTCATTATATCCTATTATTTCAGTTTTTGGACTATTAGTCTTGACAAAAAGTTTTATATGGGTCTTTTTTGAGAAATCAGATTCCATCTTTTTCAATTAAGCTTTTCATATTCAACACTTAAAAAACCCATTTCCTTAATATAGTCATCTAGCATTGATTTGAAGAATTGAAGCTTATCTTTTCGTCCTTTTAGTTCTAAACCAACATGGATTGTTCTACGAAATTTTGGATCATCAATATCATCTACAGTTTCTGGTCTATCATATATATCTCTCCCTACAGTGAATATTTTGATATAATCTTTTTTTGCAAATCCTTCTACTATAAATGCTTCATATATAGACACATTATCATTTTTTAAAGTGTGAGGCATCATAGGACCCTCATTTAGAGTTTTTGACTCTATATTCTCAAATTCAAAATCACAATTTGATGCCATATCTAAAAAAAATGCTAAAGATTCGTAACCTACTGATGCCCAACCATTTTTATTAATATTTTCTATCTGGTTTTTTGGTGGAACATAACCTAAATTTTTTATAAGATATTTCTCATGTATTTCATTTAATGATTCTTTTTGCATGATATAAGAATAGAAATTTAATATAAAAAAGTAACTATTTCATTAAATAAAAAATTTATAGACTCATTCAAATAAAGATTTACTATAGGTGTATTTTTTTGAATCTAGAATCAAATCTAGTTCATAAGATAGATTTTCAACAATTTTATCATTTCCAGATATCATCATCTCAAGATTGAAGATAGATGCTTCATCAGAAAGAGAGACGATATTTAATTGAGAGATATTATCAAGCCTATATCTTAAAGAAGACATTTTAGTAGAACTTCCTCTTGATAAAAAATTATCTGAAACTTCGCAAGGTGTCTTATACTTTTCTTTCATCAAAGAAGTTATATCTGTTGAAACTCCTTCTAAACCTGATAGATTTGATGATCTTGATAATTGATATAGATATTTCATTATATCAATATGTTTAGTCGTAATCTCTCCATGTATACTTGCACTTTTCACATTTCAAGAATTTGGTTTCTGGTTCGTCGCTCGCTCTTGTTTGCTGTACCCACCAGTATGCTTTGCCATGCCCGCATTTTTCACATTCTGCTTCTGTTAAAGGAAGATTGTCAGGTTCATCACTTACAACTTGAATGTCTTCAGTTTCTTTCATTTCTTCTTTTAGAGTTGTTGTTTCTGCTTTCTTATTTGTATACCCGCATGAACATGCCATAAGTACTTTTTCACCTTCTTTTTTTGGCATCATTAAACTTTTGCATTTTGGACAAAACATCATTTTATATTCCTCCTTGGAGGAATCTGCTTGAATTTGTTTTTAAATTCATTGTATTATTCCTCCTATAATAGCTCTTGTACTTTTGTAAAAAGATTAAAAGCTCCGATTTTGATATATCCTAAATATGGAATTCTTATCACCGCTTTAGCGATTACTTGTGATTCCCAAATGTCGGATTCATATATGCAATCCCTGTTGTTATTGCATTTATTTATGGTGTCATGATTGTGGTCTCCTTTGGTTCCAAAAACGTATCCTGATGAGCCATTTTTTATGCTTATCACCCTGTGGATTATTGGATCTGGTTTAGGATTTACCCTCGCACCTTGAAAAACGATTATATCACCTATTTTTATATTTTCTGCTTTTGAACCATACAGAATCATTATATCTCCTGTGTTGAATCCATTCTTGTATGGGAATGTTTCAAATTCTTCTTTTTCTATCCCCCTATCTTCATAGTATTCTCCACAAACACTCCAAAAAGTCGTAAAAGGTACAAATTCTCTTAGATTTATCAAGCTCTTATCAACCATTTTTGTGCCATCGCACAATTTGTATTGTATTTGGGTGTCGCTTTCGATATACCCGCCATAATTGCTTATTTCTGGCGCGTATCCATGTTCCATGCTTCCGCTTACTACTGCAACTATAGGGTATGGTGTTCCAAGAAGGACTCCAAGTCCAGGATACACTATAAATTTTATCAATATCACTGCAACAATAATATTTAGTACCCAACTTAGTGCTGAATCATCATTCCATATGAAATCCCAGAACTTGACTAGATTCTTCCAGAATCTTTTTATCCCATCCATAATAATATATTTTCTGCCTCTCTTTAAAAAAGCTTTTGTTTTAGAATATATTTATTCAACTTTGATCCTAATAAATGATTGACTATACCTTGCCATTATGCTACTAAGAATTAAGCTATATATCATTATGAGTATTGTAAGATCTAGAACTGTTTTCAATACATCCATAGAAATTATTGCAGCACTAAATACTATCACTGCTATAGTTATTCCTTTGGGTATATTTAGTGCCATGAAGAATTTTTCCTTATTATTGAATCCATCATGGAAAAATGCTATCCTTATCGCCACATACCTAACAAGTAAGATAAATATGAATAATATAAGTGATTTAAGCAAGAATATTGGTTCAAAGCTTATGTCAATCATTATACCTATCATCATGAATACTAGTATTTCAAGTGTTCGTCCAAATGTACTTGAAAATTCCTGTAATTGATCTTTTTTCTTTATGTAAACGTTTCCAAAGAAAAGTCCAAGAGTTGCCACTGCTAAAACACCATTTCCATCCATGTTCTCTGCTAAAAGATATGTTACAAGACCTGCAGCGATAAGTGCTAAAGGACTTATCTGCTCATTATAATACCTTCTCATCTGCTTGAAAAATATTATACCAACAACCATACCTGTACCAATACCAACAGTTACTTGTAAGAATAAAGGTGTGCTTTGCTGTAAGATAGATTCTATATTAAAACCGATATCGATCATATCTAAAACTATAAAGCTAAGAACAACTATTATTGGCGTGTTAAGAACGCTTTCGACTTCCATCATCTTTGCAACCTTATTGGTCTTATCCTTAAATAGTCCAAACATACTTGTTGGATCTGTGCCACTTATTATTATTGCAAAAAAAACTGCTGCAAGAATGTTATTAAGCCCAAATAAATTATATGTTAAAGGACTTATTATGAAAATCGACAACCCTAAAAATATTATAGCGAGCCTAAGCGCTTCTCCATAAAAATGATCAAGCTCTTTTAATTTAAAACGGCTGCTTCCATCGAAAACAACCATGACCAGTGCAAGAGTTGAAATACTAAGCAAAAAAGTGGTGCTTGAAAAATCTATTACTGGAACACCCCCATACTTGATGTTCCCAAGTATTATACCAAAAAAAAGAAGAAAAACATATTTTGAGATCTTAAGTCTGTTGCTTACCACACTTGCCATTACACCAAACACTAATAGTACAGCGATGTAGGTCAAGTATATTAGCTCAGACATTTCGATCTCAATTCAGTTTTAATTTGGATTTATTCCTAATTCCTGCTCTTTTTCTGCAATTTTCAATCTTGTTTTGATAACAGTGTCAGGGTTAAGGCTTATCGCTTGGATACCACATTCAACTAAGAATTGTGCGAAGTCTTCATAGTCACTTGGTGCTTGTCCACAGATACCTATATATTTTCCTTTACTATTAGCAATTTCAATCACATTTTTTATTAACTTCTTTACTGCAGGATTTCGTTCATCGTAAACATGTGCAACTAGTTCTGAATCCCTATCCAAACCAAGTGTTAATTGAGTAAGGTCATTTGATCCTATGCTAAATCCGTCAAATAGCTCTAAGAATTCTTCAGCTAGAAGGACGTTGGAAGGTATCTCACACATCACATATACTTCTAGACCGTTTTCGCCCTTCCTTAGATTATTTTCTTCCATTACTGCTAGAACCTTTTTTCCTTCATCTACAGTTCTACAAAAAGGTATCATTATCTGTAAGTTTGTAAGGCCGAATTCTTCTCTAACTTTTTTTAATGCTACGCATTCAAGTGCGAAACCTTGCTTGTAATTATCATCATAGTACCTTGATGCTCCTCTCCAACCTATCATAGGATTATCTTCAACTGGTTCGAAAAGCTTTCCACCAATAAGGTTAGCATATTCATTGCTCTTGAAGTCTGATAATCTTACAATAACTTTTTTCGGGTAGAAAGCAGCTGCAATCATTGCTACTCCTTCTGCAAGTTTATCTACGAAGAATTGCTTCTTATCTGGATAGTTATAGGTAAGCTCATCAATTTTTTCTATCACTGCCTTATCTGTTAGCTTATTGTATTCCATCAGTGCTCTTTGATGCACTTTTATATGGCTGTTTATTACAAATTCTTCTCTCATCAAACCAACACCATCATTAGGTATAAAGCTTTGCTCGAATGCTTGGTCTGGTTGAGCGATATTCATTGTTATCTTTGTGTGTGTTGCTGGAAGATTATCCAGATTATGTTCTTCTATCTCATAATGGAGCCTTCCACTGTAAACATATCCTGTGTCTCCTTGACTGCAGTCAACTGTTATCTCATGTGCTGACACAAGTTTTTCTGTTCCATTCAATGTTCCTACAACACAAGGGATTCCTAGTTCTCTGCTTATGATTGCTGCGTGACAGGTTCTTCCACCTCTGTTTGTAACAATCGCGCTTGCTATTTTCATTATAGGTTCCCAGTCAGGGTCTGTCATGTCTGTTACTAGTACTTGTCCTTCCTTGAACTTGTTTATGTCATGAACATCTTTTATTACGTTGACTTCACCACAACCTATCTTTTCACCAATAGATTTTCCTTCGATAATTGTTTTGCCTTGTTCTTTCATCACATATTTCTTGAGAACGTTAGCATCTTTTCTTGAATGGACTGTTTCAGGTCTTGCTTGAACTATGAATAAGTCTCCAGTTACACCATCTTTTGCCCATTCCATATCCATCGGCTTATGATATCCTGCTTTTTCTGAATAATGATCTTCTATTGTGGATGCCCAGCTTGCAAGAGTTAGTAGTTCATCATCTGTGCACACATATTTTTTCTGTTCTTCAGGATCAACATTCACGGTTTTTGTTGGACTTTTTCCCCCATCCGTTGAATAGATCATCTTAATCTGTTTGCTTCCTACTTTCTTTTGGATTATAGGTCTTTTTCCTTGTTTTAATGTTGGTTTGAATACATAATATTCATCAGGATTTACTGCTCCTTGAACAACTGTTTCTCCAAGACCATATGCGCCTGTTATGAATGCTACATCTTTGAATCCTGATTCAGTATCGAGTGAGAACATAACCCCACTGCATGCTTTATCGCTTCTTACCATTTTTTGAACTCCTATTGAGAGTCCTATTGAAAAATGATCAAAGTTCTTGTCTACTCTATAGCTTATCGCTCTGTTTGTGAAAAGACTTGCGAAGCATCTCTTACATGCATCGATTAATTGTTCGGGTCCTTTGATATTCAAATATGTTTCTTGCTGTCCTGCGAAGCTTGCGTCTGGCAGATCTTCTGCTGTTGCACTGCTTCGTACAGCTACATCAGTGTTTTCTCCATATTGAGATGAAAGGTCATAATATGATTTTACTATCTGATCTTGTAATTCTTGAGGAAAATTTGCGTTTCGTATTGTTTCTCTTACTTTATGACCTCTTTCCGCAAGGTTATCCATGTCTGTTGTGTCTAGGTCTGAAAGAATCCTTTGGATATCATCCCTTATTCCTGCGTGATCAAGAAGATAGTGGTATGCGTATGATGTTACTGCAAAACCATTTGGTATCTTTACTCCTTTCGGTACTAAATTTCTATACATTTCTCCTAGGCTCGCGTTCTTTCCACCGACGAGACCTACATCTTCAATTCCTAATTGATCAAACCATAGAATGAATGCGTTTTCTTTATCCATTAATTACACCTCTTTTTCCCCATGAGATTTCATGACTGTTTATAGAGAAAAAAACAATCTCTCGAATATATAAAGCTTTATAATCACTCTAAAATGATAATTGTATGATTTATATTCATTAAACGAACATATTAAATAAATCAAATCCTCATTCCACTCCATGAGACTTACAATTTGTCCAAGATGCGGAAATAACAACAGCCTTTTTCTAATAGCTGATGGAGTATATCAATGCAAGTCGTGCGGTTATACTGGCGACACAAGTGGAAAAGGCTTGCTAAAAAGCTGATACCATTTTAAAGTTTCGAAAATGATTAATTTTATATAATTATTATTGATTTCTAAAAAAATGTTAAATATAAATTATAGCGACTTACCAAGTTTTCAAAAACAGCTTTTATCAGCAGCTGAAGAAGTTATGGAGAAAGCTTACAATCCTTATTCTGGATTTTTTGTAGGAGCAGCGCTTTTATCAACAGATGGAACCATCATACAAGGTGCAAATGTAGAGAATGCAGCTTATGGATCATCAATATGTGCTGAAAGATCAGCAATTCTTGCTGCTAACGCAAAAGGATATAGGACTTTCAACAACCTAGCAATCATTGCAAGAGGCTCAGATTTTGATACGACAGAAGTCACAGCCCCTTGTGGAAGTTGCAGACAGATGCTTTATGAAGCATCACAGATCACCGGAAATGACCTAGAGATAATATTATCAACCACTAAAAAAGATAAGATCATTATAACTTCTATCAATGAACTTTTACCATTAGCATTCGGACCTTTAGATATTGGAATAGATGTGGAGAAATATAAATAAAATGTTTGAAGATAGCGAAGGCATGAAATGGAAATCAAGACCTTTAGATTTCGATTTAATGGAGAACCTTTCTGATATTATTAAGTATTCGTTAAGAACAAGTGAACTTTCAAAGCTTTACAGGCAAGGATACTTGAATGAGAATAGAGGTAGAAAAGTTCCTTTTGAAGAATGTGAAAGCATTGCTGAACATACACTTGAAATGGCAAAGTTGGGACATTACATTGTCAATAATTATAGATCAGATCTAGATCTTTTGAAAGTTTTAGAACTTTGCTTATATCATGATTCTCATGAGTTCCATTCAGGAGACCACCCCCCAATAGGTGATCAAACATTAAAATTAGAAAAAGAGAATATTGGAAGACATATGTTTGTGGAAGGTATGAATAATTCTGAAGATATGATGTCTATAATGCTTGAGTATGAAGAGCAAAAAACTCCTGAAAGTCAATTTGTGAAAGAACTTGATAAGTTTCAGATGAGTCTAAAAGCAGCATTATATTGTATTCAAGGATATATCAGCAAGGAAGATGGTTTTTTTGCTCAAGAGAAATACTTATCAGATCCAACACTTCTTAAAGCAAATGATGACTTATTAAGCTTAATACATAAGGCTTAAGTTATCAAAATTATCAACTTTAAGCATAAATCAAGTGTAATCTTGGAAAGATTTAAATATAAAAATATATTTCATCACTTTACCATGGTTAAAAAAATATCAATTATGATGATTTTTATTCTAGCACTAAGCTTTGCATGTGCTGAAAATATGACAAATGACACAGTTGAAGATTTAGAAGAGACATATGATTTCAATTACCTTGCAGAAGGTGTTGAATTGACAAGACTTAGCAAGACAGATACTATAGATATGACTATAATGATCTATAGTTTAGGCTATGAACCAGGCAATTATGAAGTCTCAGCAGTTTTAGGAACTGTACCTTATGAAACCAGTTTCTATATGGAAGATGAAGAAGCTGAATTCACTCTTGAATTCAGTAAGGTTTTCAGTGGAGAAAAAGAGTTCTTATTGATGGTATATAAAGATGATTCATTGGTTGCTTTTTTGACAAATGAAACTGTGGAAGTTGATAATGGAGTCTCCCTTTTAGCAAGCGTTGACTCATTGCTTGTAAACGATGGACAAATGTATGTCATACTTGATATGGATACAACTTTAAATACTGACCATGCAGTATTGAAGATTACAAATTCAAAAGGTTCAATCTATGAGAGTGAGAGCCTTGAAGATTTAGGTGATGGAAAAGTTTCATTCAAGTTCTATCCTAAAGAGAATGGAGATTATTATTTCTACACTCTTGAAGTTGATGGTTTTGTTAAAGAATATGATGGTTTTTTAGGAAATTATGATTTTGACATCATAAAAAACTTTGATGATGTACAAAATGAAGAAGGTCTTCTTATAACATTTGAAAGCGCTTGTGAATGTGAAAAAGATATTAGTGTTTTTACAACTGAACTTGAGCTATTATATCAAGAAACGACATCAGGCACAGATATCACAGTTCCTAGTGCTACAATATATAAAAGCGGACTTAATGGTCCTTACAAAGTAATTGTTGATGTTGAAGATAAATATTTTGAATACTTAACAAGTGAATATACTTATGGCGATTTTGAGGTTGAAACAGAAGAAGAAACTATCTATGTTGGTGATGATGAAGCTGAAGACGAAAGCAGTGGTTCAGTAATTGTAGATTCTGAAGATGTTGAAGCTGAAGAAGAGGAAGAAGTTACTAGCGATGAGAATTCAGAAGATACTATTATCAGTGATGAAGAAATAGAAATAGTTGAAGAAGAGGAATCTGATGAACCTTCAATTATTGATACTACTAAGGAAAAGACTGGAAATCTCCTTACTGGTTTTGCAACAAAACTTCCAAGCTTTAATGATAGCAAGAAAACATTAAGTATTGCAGCGATTATTATTGCATTGCTACTTGTGGTTTTCTTTTTCTATACTAAGCAGAAAAGAGATTCATATCTTTACGACATGTAAAATATTTGAAAAATATTTTACGACTGAAGTATTTTAATACTTCATGTATGTAAAAAAATTGTTTTTTATACACAAGAGTTCAAGAAGAAAATTTTCTTCTGAACACTGAAGAATTTATTCTTCAGTTGAACTTGATTCTCTTCGTGTGTCAAATTTTATTATTTCTTAATCTTTTTTTTATTAAAGAATTCTTCTTTTAATGCATTAAAGATAATTATCACAGCACCGATTGTTATTGCACTATCAGCGATGTTGAATACGGGAAAAGTTCCAACATTTATCATATCTGTTACATAACCTAGAAAAATCCTATCTATCAAGTTTCCTATGGCACCTGCAAGAATAAAGAAATATGCATAGTAATCTTTTTCAAGAAATATTTTATCGATTAAAAAAAGAAAAACACCAATAAATATTAAGGATACAAATACTAATAAAAGGTTTTGTCCAGACAGAAAACTGAATGCTGAACCAGTGTTTTTTTCAAATGTTAATGATATGAAACCTCCAATATGAGGATTATAGGATCTTGTAAAATATTTTGTAAGTTGATCAAATATTAAGGTTCCAAAGATTATCAATAGAATAAATCTATTTTTGTTTTTAGTTACCATCTATCTCGTTTTTCTTCGTAGAGTTTCTGTTCGATGTTTGAGATTCTTGAATCTAAGTGCTGCAAGGTTGACTTTATAAGATCAAGCTTTGAGATTATCAGATCCATATCTCTTGAATTCATAGTATTTTGATTAGGATTTTGAGCTTCGTTTTGATTATTCACAAATTCATTATTTGATGCTTGAAATCTTTCATCATGATTGTTTTCATCATCATTACTTCTCATATTTGGAGGAGAACTTGGATAGTTTGTATCTAGGCCAAGGCTTGATGCACTTGTCCCATTATTTCCTAAAATGTCTTCGCTTCCATCAGAAGGATATCCTTGAGTACTATTGCTTGATTGATTTGGTAATCCCATAACTTCAGAATTAAAATTGTTTTCTGGAGGTATTCCTTTTGTGAAATCAGATGTGTTCCCCATATCATTTCCAAATGGAGATGTTCCTGATGATCCTAATAACGGATCCGGATTTGAACCTAAATTTCCTCCTAATTGATTTGAATCCCAGGAACCACCTTCTGGTTCTTTTAGAAGATCATCAAAGTTTTCCTCTTTTTTCTTGAATACATCCATTATTCCCATGTGTTCACCTCAACCTAACCCAAACCAAGTCTTTATTTTTGCAATGAATCTTGAAATCATCGAATCTTTTTTGGTGTCTTCTTCATCATCAGTACCTTCAACTATATTAATGTTTTGTGAATCATTATTTTGTTTTAAGATATCATCTTGATCACGAATATTTTGAGAATCTTCATCGATTAAGTTTATTTCTGTATCTTCAGTTTTGTTTATTGTTTCTATAACTGATAATACTTCAATTGTGTTTGAATTTATAAGATATACATGATTAGCATATGTATAATTTCCAAATAAGGGATCTAAAGTTATATCACCTGAGTAACCTATATAATATTCAGATTTTAGGTTCATGGAGTTTTTTGGTGAAAGAGTATAGGTTCTCATATTCCCATCATAAAGCTGCAGATTTATTGTGGCTTCATCATTACCTTCATTAGTTATTGATATTCCTACTTGTAGAAATTCTCCAGGAACTGTTTGATTATCAGAACCTATGATTATCTTGATATTTGGACCTGAAAATGAACTTTCCTTAAAATTTAGATTCTTTAGTTCACTTGTTTTTTCATGGGAAAATCCTTGTTGATCCTCAAAGTAAAGATTTGATTTAAGATTGGTTTTTATATCATCTTTAGATCTTATGAAAAAAGTTTTTGATATTTTCTCTCCAGGATAAAGCATCTCCACTTCTACCATATCAAAATCCAAGAAATCTATATTTTCATAATTATCAAATGTTATCTTAATATATTTTATTGGATTTTCATCCTTGTTTTCTATTGTTTGAGTAACTTTATAGATTACTCCTTTGAAAAGATCTGTTGAGTCTATAGCTGATGTGAATGAGACATCATATTCTGATTTTGTGCCTGTAAACTCATTGAAGGTTATAGTTCTTACCTTTTCATCTTCAAATGATTCTCCAAGGTAATTATATGATATTTTTGTTGTCGCGTTAAATGAAGCTATGAAGTCATTGATATTTTTTGGATATTCAACTTTTACTTTATATGCAGTTTTTTTCTCTCCGCTTTTTAGATCGAAACTTGTGTATTCATAACCTTCTTTTATGACTTTTTCTGTACTATAAGATTCTCCAACAAAAACATTGTATAGATCACCTTTCATATTATTTGTCAATATAACTTCATAAGTGCAAGCATCTCCAAAATCCAATTTGTTTGTGCATCCTTTGACTTCTAATTTGACTGGTTGTAATTTTACAACTGAGAAATCTATCTTCTTGTTCATCTCATAAAAATTATCGAATTCGTCATAGAAGGTTACATTATAGATTATGTATGTGTTAAGGTTTGTCTCGTTGAGTTCTGGAAACGTCAAAGGTTTGTGTATTAATTTTTTTGATCTCCCTTCATCTATAGATTCAAAAAAGAATTTCTCTTCTCCAAATAAAGGCGAATAGAATCTTGCTATGACATCTTTTAGAATTGCATTCTCATAAGGATTCAGCAATTGAAATATTACATCTTTTCTTGATCCCTCATCAAACTTATCCCCTTTTACTATGTTAAATGTTGCTTTCACTTCAAGCTTATCTGGAACATATTTATTCTTGTATCCTAATTGAACTATGTCTTCATCGTCAACTTCATAATAGAAATCCATGATCAGATTTATAGGATCATCATTTTTTGGTATTATCTTGAAATAAAATATTTTTTCTTTTGATTTATCTATATCTTCCCTTGTTTTGTTCACCAGAACTGTTGATCCATTTACAATCTCCTCTTCAGTATAGTTTACAGTCACATATGTTGTTTCAGTATATAGTTTGAATGAGCCAAGATCTTCAATCTTTCCACTTTCGATAAGCTGTCCTTTATTGTTCTTTATCATAGCGTTTGCAGGAACATATAATATGATATTTTCAAAATCTATTTCTTCACCAATAAGGTTTGTGAATGTAAATTTTAAGGAAGTTTCTTCACCAAGATTAAGATTATTATCACCATAATCAACATCTATATCGAAAGGTGTTTTTGGATTGAACGCTAACCCTTCTGAATAAAGCTCTTTATCTTCAACCGCGACATAATTCATCTTTCCGGATGATACATAGCTTTCACCATTTAGTATCTTGAAAGCGTATTCGAATGATTCTTCACCACCTTTTTCTATATCCTTGTCAAAGATTACAGTGTTGCCGTCTATCTCACAATTTTCACAATCCAATATCTTGAAATTTGAGGGTAATCTTTCTTCATAAGTTACATCTGAAGCGGAATGAATCCCATCATTTTTTATCTTTATAATAACTGAGTTCTCAACACCAACATAAAGGTTGGAATTCTTCAAGGATCTATCTATATCTATATCTGCATCATAGTTTGTTATGTTCATATCAGCTAAGTTTGCACTCACATCAAAATCATAGGTTACATTCTTAAGACATATTTTCATATCAAATAAAGTGTCACATTCTCTAATCAAGAGCATCTTTATGATCTCTTGGCTTGTAACCCTTACTAAATCGCTTACCACATTTATTTTTAGTGAAGACTCTTCAAAACTGATTATTTCACCATCACTTATATCATTATAATCCTGTGCATATGAGATGATCGGTAAACTGACTAGAAAAATCATCAATATTAGGATCTTTTGACCTCTCACCATCTTTTTTCAATCATTAAATAAGATTATATATTCATCTTAGATGTTATACCTTCTATAAACCTTGAAGGTGTGAATTTTATCAATTTGAATACAGCAGTTTCTGGATACACTTTGAATTCATCATTCTTTAGATCCATAAAAATAGATGATGGACCTTCTTTTTCGATCTTTTCCTTAAGCATCAAGGATAACAGCATTGCTTTCAATTGACCTGGACTAGTATTTGCAAGTTCTGCTTTTGCATTTTCAATCACTTGATTTTTTAGCTCTTCAATCATTTCATCAGTTAACTGATCTGAATTAGGGATTGATTCCAATTGACCTTCTACAATTTTATCCACCACTATATTAAGTATTGTATCTATTGGATTATTTGAATATAATGCTTCAGTAAGTTTTTCACCTGAAAGATATACCAAAGACTCACCAATATCTTGTATCTCAACACCTTCAGCTATCACTTCATCGTACATGCTTAAATTAAATAGGAAGAACTTATAGTTTATATCAAGTAAAGTATCATAATCCTCTTCAACATAATAATTGCTAAGCTTACTTAATTCTTCATCTGACAAGTATCTCAAATTGTCTGAAGTTATATCCACTGCTGTGAATCCTGCGAGAAGTTTTTCTCCATCACCTAAAAGAATTAATTTTGGTTGGTCTGGGAAGTTTTCTTGCATATCTTTTAAGTCTTTCACAACGAAATAGGTTGTTCCTGCCAGTATGATTCCAAAAAGAAGTATTGCTATCAATAGGGTCTTTATTGCACTCTTTACTAGTTTAAACACTAGAACTATAATTATTACGTATATCAATAATGCGATTGTTCCGCCAAGTAATGCCATTTTGTCACCTCTTATTAATCTGTATATGTGCCTATATAAATGTATTGGTAATAGACATGTTTAAAAGAAAAATTAATACCAGCAAATCATAAAATATTCAAAAAAGATATAAACAATATTATGTTTCCTAATTTATGAATAAATCACTAGACTTTATAACAAGACAACTTGATTTCAAAAGAGATTTTGAAGGCATAGATTTCTATAAGATGAACTTATTAGGAGATACAAAAGTATCACAAACAGCTAAAGAAGTTTTAAGATTTGGATCTAGAGGGCTTTTAAAAGGATTCTTGAGAGGTGGAACAATTGGTGCACTAACAGGTTATACTTATGCATTCATGTCTGGAAATTCAGAAAAAGCACATGGCTATGCGTATGTTATGAGTTATGCAATGTCACATTTTGATTTTGTACAATATTTTGCTAGAGGAATAATAAAAAAGCACAAAAATTTTTTCGACAATGAAAAATTGATATGATAATGACCAAAAAGGTTTTAAATCACTTATTTTTCCTAAGAGTATGGCAGAAACATATTTAGAACTTGATTTTAATGATAAATTCTTTGTGTATAAAACAAATTCAGACACCTCTGACATTTTAGAAGTTACTTTCCGACATAAAATAGAAGGTTATAAATTGATTTATTCATTCAATCCTGAAAATATAGATTTAGAAATAGAAGGATCTGACTTTAAAGATTTTTCAGATATTTCTGGAATCTGTAAAACATTATTAGATATTAATAAGGGAAATTCATCAAGTTGTAATCCTAAAGATTCTTTAGAATTATTATTTGATTCAGAAAAAGTTAAAGAAGTTACAAGTATTTATGGAACTAATTTTTATTCTGAGATTGACAAAAATAAAAAGTTTGAAAAATTTGGATCTCGTAATATATACCAACAATTATTCAAAGACCAGTTATAAAATCATAAATAAATTTTACGTAAGTTTTAAATAAAGAGCGTGTTTTTTCCACCACATAAAAGGTGGGTTACTAATGAATGGAAATAATCAAGGAAATGTACAACCAATATATATCTTGCCAGAAGATTCAAAAAGAGAAACTGGTAAAAGCGCTCAAAGAAATAACATCCTAGCTGCAAAGCTCGTAGGTGAAACAGTCAGGACAACACTTGGCCCTAAAGGGATGGATAAGATGCTAGTGGATGCGCTTGGTGACATAATAGTCACTAATGATGGAGTCACGATTCTAAAAGAGATGAATATTGAGCACCCTGCTGGAAAGATGCTTGTTGAGATCGCTAAGACTCAAGAGAATGAAGTTGGTGATGGTACTACTACTGCTGTTATACTTGCAGCTGAGCTTCTTAAACGAAGCGAGGAGCTTCTTGATGATAAGATCCACCCAACTGTCATAATCAATGGTTATAGACTTGCTGCTTCAAAAGCTATTGAAGTTGTAAAAGATTATTCTGAAAAAATAGATATCAATGATAAAAAAACCCTTCTTAATATTGCAGGAACAGCTATGACAGGTAAAGGTGCAGAAAATGCTAAAACTAAGCTTTCCGAGATTGTTGTATCGGCAGTTCTTGATGTCATGAGTAAAGAAGAGGATAGAATAGATGTTGATGTTGATGATATCAAGATCGAAAAAGTGGCAGGTGCAAATGTTGAAGACACAACACTTATTGAAGGTATCCTCCTTGATAAGGAGAGAGTTCATGCTGAAATGCCAAAAAAGGTTGAAGAACCTAAGATCCTTCTTATAGATTCACCAATTGAACTTCGAGATAATGAGATCGATACAAAAATTCAAATCACAGATCCTGCTAGAATGCAGGAATTCATGGATCTTGAAGAACAGATGATCAAAAAGATCGCTCAAAAGATTATTGATAGCGGAGCAAATGTTGTGTTTTGCCAGAAAGGTATTGACGATCTTGCTCAGCACATTCTTGCTAAAAATTGTGTTTTTGCTGTTAGGCGTGTGAAAAAGGGCGATATGGAAAAAATTGCTAAAGCGACAAACGCAAGGATTGCTACAAGCATTGATAGCATTGATGTTAATGACCTTGGAAAAGCAGGTGTTGTTAAAGAACAAAGAATCGGTGATGATCCTACTGTTATGATTGGTGGTTGCAAGGGTGCAAAAAGCGTTACTATCCTTGTTCGTGGCGGAACAGATCATGTGATTGATGAAGTCGCACGTGCACTTGAAGATAGCATTGGCGTTGTTAGTGCTAGCGTTAAGGATGGAAAAATCGTTCCTGGTGCTGGTGCTCCAGAGATCGAACTTGTTTTAAGATTGAAAGAGTTCGCTGATACTTTGAAAGGTAGAGAGCAACTCGCGGTTGAAGCTTTTGCTAAAAGTCTTGAGGTTATTCCTGCAACTTTGGCAGAAAATGCGGGGTTAGATCCGATTGACGTGATTACTTCATTGAAAAGTAGCCATAAGAAAAATGAAAAAACAGGTATCAATGTTTTTACTGGAAAACTTATGGATCCTATCAATGAAGGTGTTATTGAACCTTTAAGGATAAAGACTCAAGCTATAAGCAGCGCTGCAGAAGTTGCTATAATGATACTTAGAATTGATGATGTTATCGCTGCAGGTGTTGAACCACAAGGTCCACCTATGGATCCTTCACAAGGAATGATGTGAATTTATTTTAAGATATAATCAACTTGCTCTTTTCATTTCTATTATATTGAGTAAGAATTCTAAATTTTTTTCATTAAAGATTAAATACATATTATTTATACCCTCCTCATTTGACATGAATTGAGATTTTAGTACTAAGACTTTCTGTCCTCTCCCTATCATTTTTGCTATATCTGTTGTATCGAAAAAATTTAAGAATTCAGGATGGCTTGGTAATAACCTTATCTCAAAGAAATCTGCTAAAGCATTCATATACGCTCCTGAAACTATGTTAATAACCTCCTCGAATGCTAATTTTTCAACATCATTAAGGTTTTCTAAAGTGCCTTTTTCTTTCACCATAAGAACCTCAACAAACCTCAATACATCTTTTCTATTGAAAAGAAATATTATTTTTCCTGCAATATCTCCAAACATTTCTGCTAATGCAAGATATCCTGAATCAGAAAATTCAGAAATCACATTTTCACAAGTATCAAAATGAATCTCAGGCATGGATATATCTATGGGTGCGTTTATCATCTTTGATAATGAAGTTGTTGCGTTACCAGAGCCTATACTTGCAATCTCTTTTAGTGCATCGAGATCTGCATTTGTCAAATCCATATAAGAACCATAGGATTAGATGTTTAAAAATGTTATCTAAATATTAAAAAAAATAAGAAAAAAAGAAAAAAATCGAAGCTTATACTTCTGCTTCTTTAGATACTTTTTCTGCAGCTTCTTCTGCAACAGATTCCTCTTTTGCAGCTTCTTCCCTAGCAACAGATTTCTTCATTGGAAGATCTCTCAAAACTTTTAGAGGTATCTTTCCAGCTTCAAATTCTTTTTTTGCAATCTCTACAGGGTTGTAGTTCATTGCTTCCAGCTCTTCTGTTTTAAACTTAAGAGCAAGTGGAGCACCCATAGAGATCTGTAATGCTCTGCTTCCAATCATTCTTGCCTTCTCATATTTTGTGAAGGTTGTAACGTCAGTTGCTACTTCTCTCATTTTTTATTACCTTGTAATTTTTTCCTAAGTTTTGGTGCTGTTTTTTGTGCTAATGCAACCATTTCATCGATTTGTTCTGCAGTAAGTGGTGCTGAACCTCCTTTTTGAAGTGCGCAAACAAGGTCATTTTCTAACATTGTAACTGTTAGTCTAGCATCATAATGATCTGCTTCGTCAATGCTTGGGTCTACAAAAAGCTTTTCTCCAATCTTGTATACTGTTATTGGGATTGGATATTTTACTATTGGAAGCTTTTTCTTGCTTTTCTTCTTATAATCGACTGCTACTCCATCAAACTCAGGGAAGTAAGAGTCCATAAGTGCTGCAAGTGTTGCAAGTCCACTAGCATCAAGCAGGTTTCCATCATCGTTAACAGTGCATATATCAACGCTTACAGTCCATACTTGCTCACCTTTTGTGATGCATAATTTCTTGTTGTCTACAGCGTGACTTTCTCTAATACCTCTGTCGATTACTCTTGCTAATTCAATTGATTCAATACCTGGAGGTCCTGATTCGAAATCTGGGCTGCTCATTGGTAAGAATTCTGCTCCAACCATTAATGCTCCTTCTTCAGGAGTGTCTGGGTATGGTGCTCCAATTGATAATTTTACTCCTGCAATGACTTCAGTGTCGCCAATTTTTACTTGAGCGCTTCCTTCTGCAGTTTTTGAAACTCCAACTTCTATAGATATATCTCTAAATTCATCAAGTTTTCTTCCATCAAACCTGATTCCTGTTTCAAGATATTTGCTAAATAAGTCTTTCATATTATCTTTACTCATTTTAGGTCACCTGCAAATTTGTCTTTAAGCGCTTGTTTTTGTATATCATATATTTTTTTACAAGCAAATTTTCCCATTTCTAAAGCTTCTTTTAATTGCTCTCTTGTAACATCTCCATCCATTTGAAGAAGTGTAAATTCATCTGTTGAAGGTATTAATGCTACAGGTATATCTGCAACTGTTTCTTCATCATATGCTTCTTCATAATAGTCAAGATCTACTAAGATCTGTTTTCCTACTCTTCCAACGCTTACTGCTGGAACCATATCTTTCATAGTGATTCCTGCATCTGCTAAAGCCATGCTTGCTGCACAGATTCCTGCACACCTGCTTCCTGCGTCTGTCTGAGGTAATTCTATCATTACATCAACTACCGCATTTGGATAATTCTCTAGATTTAATACAGGGAATAATGCTTTTTCAGTTACCATTGCAATTTCTTTTGCTCTTCTGTTTGGTCCAGGCCTTACTCTGTCTCCTTGTCCTGAAAATGGCATCATGTTGTATGATACTCTTAATACTCCTCGTTCAGGATTTTGTAAGAATCTTGGATGCAGTTCTCTTGGCCCATAAACTGTTGCTAATGCTACAGTATCTCCAATTTTGAACATTGCTGAGCCATCTGCTCTTTTTACGACTCCAACCTTTGCTTCGACAGGTCTGAAATCTTCCATTTTACGTCCATCGTGTCTTTTTATGTATGCCATTTTATTCTTCACCTTGGTCGTCTTCACTTTTTTGTTTTTCGTCTTTTTTACCTTCGACTTTTAGTGAATTTTTTTCTAAATATTCTTTGATTTTATCAGTAAGTCCACTGATGTGGCTTTGTTCTTCAATCATCCTTATTGTTTTAATTGCTAGAATCTCCCCTGCTGGTTCTCCTTGTATCCATACAATACCATTTTGTCCTACAGTTATTCTTGTATTTGTATGGTCTTTTATGAGACTTACCATGCTACCTTGTTTTCCAATTATTCTTGGAACCTTATGCGGACTCACTTCGATTATTCTTCCTTTTCCAAGTTTTTTTAGTCCTGGTCCTCTTAATGTTACGTCTACTAGGTTCTGGCTTGTTACTTGTGTTATCTGACAGACCATGTATTCTCCTATGTCAAAGTATTTTGTAAGATCTTCACCTTTTCTTATGAAGTCGCTTGTTGCATCTTTCATTGATAGCATTGCTGAGTATGCACAGTTTGTGTCTACTCTCCACCCACTCATACTGATATCTATTACTTTTGCAATTATTGTATCATTTCTTTTTGGGTGATATGCTCCGCTTACTGGGATTATCTTTATTACTTTTCCATCTACTACTGCTATTCCTAATTTGTTTGCTAGGATTGCATCATTTTTTCTGTAGGTCCCAACACTTGGTAGGTATTCCATTCCTGTTGCAAGTGTTTCTCCTGGGACTACTATTTCTTTTTCTTTTATCAATAGTTTGCTCAATTTATTCACCTATTTCTCTTGTTTCGTTTTGACCGTGAGTCATGTTGTTTAGCTTGTCGAAAAATTCCTGCACTATTCCTGCTGGAAGCTCAATAATTAATTGGAGCCCTCCATCATTTAACCAGTTCTGTTCAATTATCTTTCCATAATTTTGAAGAACACCATATATTTTTGATGAATGCTCTGGTCCGACTTTCACTTCTATCTTTTTTGTCTCGAACCTTATTGGTAAGATTATTCGTATCTTTTTTACTATCTCTTCGACTTGCTCCTCTGCTTTCTTGAAGTAGTCTATTCTTATCTTTGCTTCCTCAAAAGCATTTTCAATCCTTGTTGTTGGGTGAGGTAGTCCTGTTTTTGGGTCTACTCCTTTCCTGTGGATTAGATCAATTATCTTTTTTCTTTTCTCTTCTTGTAGCTTTTGCCTGTATTCTGCAGTGAACTGTATTTCACCTTCATCAAATATCCTTTTGGATACTGAGAACACATCTGTTGTTCCAAACACTTCTTTTAGTTTATCTTCACTTGCAAGCTGGCCTTTTTTGACATCAAAGAATATTTTTTCACTTTTCAATATATCTTTTACATCTGTTTCTTTGCCGGACTTGTAATTCACGATTAAGTCTGGATCTATTGCTACTTCAAAGTTTTCTCCACCTTTTCTTATCTTTGCAAGGTTGAATGTTACTTTTTCCGCATCATAAGTTATTCTACTCATTTATTTTATTTTGTTATCGTTTTATTTTTTGTGTTCTTCGATAAGCTTGCTTATCTTTTCTTTATCGACTCTTTCCATTGTTCGATTTTCAGCATTTACGAATGCCGCGTCGATTCTTCCTGATTCAAATTTGTCGTTTAACGCTTTCATCATTGCTTTTATAGATAAGGATAATCCTTGCTCCACAGATAAGTCATCTTTATACTCTTTGAATAGGATTGGTTCTATTTCTGGTTCACCTTCACCTATCACTGTTGCTTTGTATTGGAAGTATATTCCTGTTGGATCTGTCTTGTATAGTTTTTTGGAATTGTTGTTGTCTATTCCGGCTATGAGTAAGCTTACTCCAAATGGCCTCAGTCCTCCGCTTTGTGTGCATACTTGTTTTAGGCTGCATACATCTTTTACTATGCTTAATGTATCTGAGTCAACTCCATAAGTAACTTTGATCTGTTGTGCTTTTACTTGTGCGTGATCGACTAGTACCTGTGCGTCACTGATTATTCCTGCAGCTGTTGCTACTAAGTGATCATCGATTGGAAATATTTTTTCTACTCCTTCTGCGACTATTAGCTTGTCTGGAAGCCTTTTATCTGCTACTAGTAATACTCCATCTTTACAGATCATCCCTATTACTGTGCTTCCTTGTCTTACTGTTTTTTTTGCGTATTCCACCTGTAGTAATCTTCCATCTGGTGAAAACATTGTGATGGCTCTGTCATAACCCATCATTTGGTGTTGCATTGGTTGCATTTTCTTTTTCCTCGTTTTTTAAAAGCCTATTTTTTAGGCTGCCTTTGTAAGGCCTTTTTTAGTATCCCACTTGTAGTGGT
>PKTL01000007.1 GCA_002867475.1 Candidatus Woesearchaeota archaeon | reverse complement strand
AGTATAAGTCATATTAAGGTCTGTAACTTTTGATGGATTGATATATGGGTCATACGCAATAATTTCCATCTCAAAAGCTTGTGCTCTTTTTGCTACACGGCTTCCTATATTACCAAAACCTATAACGCCGAGCTTTTTGCCTTTTAGCTCATACCCATACCATTTTTCTCTTTTCCATACTCTTTCTTGTTTCAAATGGTTATGTGAATACGGAAACATTCTCATACAAGAGAGCATATGTGCCATAGTAAGCTCAACAGCAGCAATCGTATTTGCAGTAGGAATATTCATAACTATAATTCCCTCTTTTGAACATCCAGGAATATCTACATTATCAACTCCAACACCAGCACGAACGATTGCTTTCATTTTTTTAGCGTGCGCAATAAATTTCTCATCAACATCAGTCGAACTTCTTGTTATTGCTACATCGGCATCTTCGATGATATCTAATAATTTAACTTTATCTTCATCAGCTGCCATTATGAAATTTATACTTTCATCATTACGGAGCATCTCTAAACCAGCTTCGTGAATATGGTCACAAACAACTATAGTATGTTTTTGCATTATCTATCCTCTAAATATAGCCTGACATTGGCTGAACTTTGGTAATTTTTTAACACTTTAAATGAGAGTTTAATTTATATATGATTTAACTTGCTGTTTTCTCATTCAAATCAACTTAAACAAAAATATTTAAGTTAATTAAAATAAGAAAAAAAAACAGTCACTCTCGCTCTTGTGAGCGAGAATATAAACTGCCCTAAAATCTTCTATTGGATTTATTTGAATTTATCTTTAATTAAATCACCCAAAGAGTGTGATTCATCATCATTGATCTCTTCAAGTATCGCTTTGTTTTTTATATAATCTAGTTTTTTAACAGATAAACGAATACGGTCACGACGAGTATCTATCACTGCTATTGCAGCTTCTATTTCTTGACCTATCTCTAAATCATTCTTTTCTAGCGGAGAAAGATCTTCATCACGAATAAGTGCATCAACACCATCTTCTAAAGAAACAAAAACACCAAAATCTTTGATATCACGAATTGTTCCGGTTACAATACTGTTTACTTTATGTGTTTTAGCAAATGCATCAATAGGACTTTCTAAAAGCGCTTTTCTGTTTAAAGATATTTTTTGATCTTCAGGGCTGATCTTAGCTATTTTCACTTCAACTTCATCACCTGTTTTTAAAATATCTTTACATTTAACATTTTTATCCCAAGAAATATCTTGATTATGTAAAAGACCTTCTACGCCATCAATACGAACAAATGCACCAAAATCTGTTAATGATGTAACTGTTCCTGCTACAACATCGCCCTCTTTATGATTTTTTACAAACTCATCAAAAGGTTTTGGTAATAATCTTTTTAACGAAACACGAAGCTTATGTGTTTTAGGATTGATTTCAATTACTTCAACATCAATCTCTTGACCTACTTTGAGATAATCATTAGGATTTTTAACATTTTTATCCCAAGAGATTTCAGATATATGCAAGAAACCTTCAATGTCATTTCCTAGATCAACAAATACACCGTATGCTTCAACATTTGAAACAGTTACAGTAATAGTATCACCTTCGTCTAACTCGCTCTCTACCTCTTCCCATGGATCAGAGTGCACTGCTTTGATAGATAGTGAAAGATGTCTTTTATCTTTATCGTATGATATAGCTTTTACCGCTACCGTTTCACCCTCTTTGTATAGCCTAGAAGGATTTACGGGACCTTTGTAGCTGATTTCATTATAATGAACTAAACCATCTACACCGCCTACATCTACAAACATACCATAGCTAGTGATTTTTTTAATAGTTCCTTCTACAACCGTGTCTTCTTCCATCAATTTGTCAATAATCTCTTTTTTCTTTTTACGTTCATCATTAAAAAGTTTACGACGAGATACTACAATAGAATTTTGCTCTTCATCGATTTTAACAACTTGAGCTTTGATTTTACGGCCAATAACATCATCAGTGTCTTTAAAAGCAGCAAGTGAACGAGGCATAAAAAATGAAACATCATCTGCTTCTACAACATAACCGCCACGGTTTTTCTTTGTAATTACACCTTCAATAACCAAATCTTCGAAGTTTTCTTTGTGTTCATCAATAAAGTCAATAGTTTTTTGCTGCTCTAGAACTTTTTTGTATGATATCTTAGGACGTTCATTATAATATCCCGTTACCATTACTTTGATTTTATCACCAACATTAAACTTCAATTCACCATTTTCGCTGATTTCATCTAAACTAAGAATACCCTCTAGTTTATCACCTACACCTACTAATGCTCTGTTTTCATCCGTTTGGATTTCAACAATTTCACCTTCTACAATGCGACTTGTTTCTTGCTGTTTCTCACTTGCAGCAAACATCTCTGCAAAATTTTCTTCTTCTTCAAATGATTCGTTATCGAACGCCATTACCTATCCTCTGTTACATAAAAATTTCGAAATCATATCTAAATATTACTAATTTTTGCATTAATTAAACAAATTTTACTTTTTAAAAAATAGAATAATTTCATTTTTTTATTGATTTTTTTCAATAGCATCCACGACATTTTGAATAATCCAGTCGGGAGTAGATGCTCCTGCACTTATACCGCAAAACTGTTTCCCTTTAAACCATGAAAAATCCAAATCTTTCTCATCTTCTATATGATAGCTGTCTTTGCAGTTGTCTTGAGAAATGCTAAAGAGCTGTTTTGTATTT
>PKTL01000082.1 GCA_002867475.1 Candidatus Woesearchaeota archaeon | reverse complement strand
GCAAGTGTATATGGCTGGAACAGCCCCTACATATTCAGTAGGTTGGAAGAAGAATTCCTCTATGGGGATCTCCCTTGCGGGATGTGATTTCAACTGTCCAAACTGTGACAAAACTGAAATAAAGGAATTCAAAGAAGACTTTTTAACAAATATTCTAGATATAAAAAGAGAGATAACCTATCATTCATCAAACATTGATAGTGTTTTCTTTTTTGGTGCAGAACCTTGTCTTCAAAGACAAGCACTTCTATCACTCGCAAGACACGCAAAAACTGCTGGGTTAAAGATTGGATTGAAAACAAATGGAACAAATCCTCATACTATCAAAAGCTTACTTAATGAGAAACTTCTTGATTTCTTAGAACTAAAGATACAGACAAATTTTGATGAAGAAATTTTTGAGAAAGCTACCAAGTCAAAAAATTTTTTCAAACCAACCGATTCCATAATACAATCAGTATATGAAACATTCAACACATTAAAATTTCATGGAAAACACATTGATATTGGTGTAAGAACCATAATTGTTCCTGAAATAAATGATGATATAGAAATCTTAAAAGAAATTGGTGAAAAAATAAAAAGCTTGACAAACACTTGGATTCTTGAAGCAAACGAAAACTTAAATGATGAAAAATTGAATGAGTTTTCCATACTTCTTGAAGACTTCTTCCCAAATATGTTCATAGAAACTCACAAAAGCTTAAGCAGTTCAGAATAGATATCATCATTTATTTCCCGAACAGTTCGCATCTCTCCAGACTCATTAGTACAGATTATTTTTGTAAAATAATCTTTTTTTTCAGCTAAGTCCAAATAAACTTTTTGAGAATTAGACAAATGATTCTTATCTTGTTCATGAATATCTTTTTTAAGATTTCTTGTATCAATCAAATCATGAGTTTTTTTTATAGGAACATGCAAATAAATTACTTTATCAGGTTTTGGAATCTTTGCCAAGTCAAATTCTAACCATTCAAGCCAAGAAAGAAATTTTTCTCGTTTCTCATCATCTAAAAATTTTCCACCTTGATGTGCCATATTACTACTAACATATCTGTCAAGAATTATGATTTTTCCTTTATCAAGTTTTTTCTTTATATCTCTACTCGCATCAAACCTATCAAGCATATAAAACATCGATGCTAATTCAGCAGGAACTTCATCGCTTGAGCCATATTGTCCATTAAGATAATTTTCAACAAAGTAAGCGCTAGCTTTCCCATATTGAGGAAATTTTATCAATTCAACTTTTTTTCCTTCGTTTTGAAGCCGAGTCACCAAATATTTTACTTGAGTGCTTTTACCACTCCCATCAGGACCATCAATCACTAATAAAACCATAAATAAAAAAAATATGAAGACTTTTTTTAAGTCTTTTGGTATTGGAAATATTTAAATATTAAATAGTTCAGAATTTAAAGTAATGAATAAGAATTTCTATACATTAGCATTCATTTCAATATTAGTAGTTAGTGCTTTCACGTATAGTTACACTTCTTCAAGCACATCATTTTCACTTGGAGACATACCTGATCCAGGCCACCATGGAGATGAGATCACAGTTAAAATAGGAACAACATACAAAACATTACAAAGAGCAATACAAGATGGTGATTTAATATCTTACTGGAATCCTTATAGTACAAACATATATTATTTAAACACAGTAGGTATTGGTACAAGCACACCTTCAACATCATTTAAATTGGATGTGAATGGAAATATTAGAGCAGGAACCATATATGATAAAGACTCAACAGCATATTATCTAAATCCTAATAGCATATCTAAATTAAATCAAATAAGAACTTATACATTATGTGATGAAAACGGAGCAAACTGCAAAGACTTAAGTGCTGGATGGGATTCAGGAACAGCAAGTGTCTGGAGCACAGGTACAAGCACAATATACAGCTCATCAACTGCAACCAAGATAGGAATCGGAACAAGTTCGCCAAGCTACTTATTAGATGTCAATGGAGAAATGCAGGTAGAAAAAATATATGATACAATAACATCATATTACCTAGATCCATCAAGTACGAGCAGAGTAAACAGAATAAATACTTATTATTTATGTGATGAAAATAATGATAACTGCAAAGACTTAAGTGCTGGATGGGACTCAGGAACAACAAGCCCTTGGACATCAGGCACAAGCACAATATATTATCTAAACACTGTAGGAATAGGTACCTCCTCACCATCTACAACATACAAATTAGATGTAAATGGAAACATTAGATCTGGAATAATTTATGACAAAGATTCAACAAGTTATTACCTAGACCCTAATAGTATCTCTTCACTTCAAGATATAAAACTTAAAGGAAAACCAAACTGCGAAGTTCTCAAAACAGACTCAGATGGAGATATAATATGCACAATATTTCCATCAACAACAACAAGTCCTTGGAGCACAGGAACAAGCACAATATACAGCTCATCAACTGCAACCAAAATAGGAATCGGAACAAGCACACCAAGCTACCTACTAGACGTCAACGGTGAAATGCAAGCAAACAAAATATATGACTCAGATATAAACTATTACCTAGACCCAGCAAGCACAAGCAGAGTAAACAGAATAAACACATATTATTTATGCGACGAAAACGGAGCAAACTGCAAAGATGTAAGTACAGGATGGGACTCAGGAACAACAAGCCCTTGGATAATAAGTGGATCAAACATATATTATAGCACAGGAAACGTAGGAATAAAAGGACTAGCATCAACATCATATGCATTAGATGTCAATGGAGAAATGCAAGTACAAAAAATATATGACACAACAACCACTTATTATCTAGACCCAGCAAGCACAAGCAGAGTAAACAAAATAAACACATATTATTTATGCGACGAAAACGGAGCAAACTGCAAAGACCTAAGCACAGGATGGGACTCAGGAATAACTGATGAAGTAGGAAGCACAACAAATGGATATTGGTGTAAAGGAACAGGATCACAAGTAAGCTGTACAGAATCAAGCATACCTTGGAGTGCGATAAGCGGAGAACCTACAATTGGAGATATAACAGGAGTCACAGCAGGAAATGGACTCACAGGAACAGCAACAAGCGGAACAGCAACATTGAATGTAGGAGCAGGAACAGGAATAACAGTCTCAGCAGACTCTATAAGCGCAACCCTTGGAACATCCATAACCGAAAATGAAATAGCTCAAAACATATTAGATGATAGTGAAATACAAGATAATAGCCTAACAGCGATAAGCCTAGCAGCAGATAGTGTTGGTGCATCAGAAATAGCAACAAATGCAGTCGGAGCAGCAGAAATTGCAACAGGTGCCGTTGGAAGTTCAGAAATAGCAGATAATTCCATAACTGGAAGTGATCTAAAATGTACAGGTCAAACTGTTTTAGCAGGGGATAATAACTGCTACACAGCATCAGAAATTGTTTCAGCAGCAGGAGGGGGAACTACTCAAACATTAGACTGTACATATAAAGAAGCAGTTGCTGCAAGCACAACAACAGTTTATTGTGATGCTGGTTATACCCGAACAGGAGGGGGTTTTAGTATGTCTATAAGCAGCGGAACAAAATATTCTAAACCATATGGTACTAATGGATGGCAGTGTTATAGCGGAGGACAAACTGTAACCTGTTATGTTACTTGTTGTAGACTAGTTTAATACTTTAAAATAAAAAAATAAAAAAATTAATCGCTTCTTCTGACTCCCCAAACTGATGGATTGAAAAACTTCTTTTTCTTACCAGCTCCAGAACCAGATGATTGTCCTTGTGATCTGCCTCTTCCTTTATGACTTCTTGAGTTTCCTCTGCCTTTAGGGCTTTTCTTCTCAATCTTCATATTTGCACGTTTAACTTCAGGAACATCCAATTTCTCAATATTTACGCCTCTATGCTCATCAAGAATCCTATTGAAATTATCATGGTCTCTGTCAGAAAGAATATTCACAGCTACACCATCATGGCCGCTTCTTGCAGTTCTTCCTATTCTATGAATATATTCCTTTGGATCATTTGGAAGGTCATAATTATAGACGTGACTAACTTCCTTTATGTCAAGCCCTCTAGCTGCAACATCAGTACAAACAAGTACATGTGCTTTCTTGTTATGGAATTCGTCAAGCATAGCATTTCTTTTAGCTTGAGTTAATCCACCATGGATTGGTTGTGCTTTGACATTATTGAATTTCAAATTTTTTGCTATGAAATCCACTTGTTGTCTAGTGTTGCAAAAAACCATGACCAAGTCTGATTTTTCCTCATGTAATAAATGTACTAGAAGTGAGAATTTCTGCCTGTCATCAACTGAATAATATATCTGCTTTAGCTTTTTTGGATCTACTTGCTTTTCAGCATTTACTTTTACTGGATTATTCATATATTTTTTCATGATATACTTCAAATCTTTTGATAGCGTTGCTGAAAACATCAACATCTGCTTCTTGTTTGATGATGCTTTAATTATTTTTTCAACATCGATTATGAAACCCATATCAACCATCCTGTCTGCTTCATCGAGTACAAAAGTGTCGATATTATCTAATCTTAAACTACCTCGCTCCATATGATCAAGAACTCTCCCAGGTGTTCCTACAACTATCTGTGCAGTTCTTAATTTCTCAGTCTGTGGATTGAGTGATACCCCTCCATAGACTTCTGTAATTTTTACTTTTTTATATTTAGCAAAAAGCTTTAAACTTTTACTTACTTGTTCAGCAAGCTCTCTTGTTGGTGTAAGAATTATCGCATTTAGCTTTCCAGGAATTGCATTATCTATTACGCCAGCACCAAATGCTAACGTTTTTCCACTTCCAGTAGCTGATCCAGCAACTACATCTTTTCCTTTCAATACTAAAGGTATTGATTTTTCTTGTATCTCTGTTGGTTTCTCGAAACCCTGGTCCTTAAGACTCATTAGGATTTCATTACTTATATTTAATTCTTCAAATTTCATTTTATTTCTTTTTCGTTAAGAAATAAAAGTACAACTGTTAAAGATTTTCTAATCTTTAATTGATAAAAAAAGAGTTTTACCTCTTTATTTTAAGTAGAAAAAATAATTATAAAAAAATTATATAATTTTTTTAATTGACAAATTAATGAGCAAGTCTTTTGTTTGCTCTTTGTCCTGGCCTTATTTTTTCTGCGCCTTTACCTTTATTTCTTAGTCCTCTTGACTTTTTTCCAGCGCTACTAAGACCTCTAAACACTCTTCCCTTGTGCTGTTTAGCTCCAAGGACTGATAAATTTTTATCACTCTTGATAACTGGGTGTTCAGTATCTACGAATATTATTTCGTACCAGTGATTCTTTCCATCACTAGCTACCCAGTATGAGTTTAGAACTCTTAAGTTAACGTATTTTTTTTGTGCCCTTTCTTCAGCGATTTGCTGGAAGTTTTTTGCAACAACCTTTTTTCTTCTGTTTGCTTTTGGTCTTCGACCACCAGCTGGTTGTTCTCTCATCCTTCTTGTGATGGACACTCTTTGCCTAACAACAACGATTCCTTGCTTAGCCTTATAACCTAAGCTTCTTGCTCGGTCAAGTCTTGTTGGTCTTTCCAGTTTTATTGTGACTGGTTCTTTTCTCCATTGGATCAAGTAATTTTTCAATTCGTCTCCGATGGTTGTTTTTGGCTTTTTCCAAGCCTCTCTTATTTGTTGGTATAATCCCATTTTCGCTTCCTCTATAATATTATTTTATTTATTATTTGCAAGGTTCAGGCAAGCTACGCCTACATTCCAAGCTGAACTGTAGAAATTTGGATGTCTTTATAAATGTTTGCTATGATTTTTCAAGTTTTTTCTCTTATTAAGATACTCTATATGGTTTATTTTTTGCTCTAAAAACTGTTCTATGTCCAAACCATATTTTTCAATCATGGTTGATGCGTGATATCCTCCTAAAAAATGAGGCAGTATTACATAAGTTGCACCTTTCTCATAAAGCGTTATAGCATCATCAATTTGATGAGAAATTATAATTATAATGGCTTCTTTATTAATTTCTCGTATCTTTTCAATCAAAAATAAGTTTAATTCAGTATCAGGAATTGTTGAAATAACTAATTTTACACAAAATAAATCAAGTTCACCTAAAAGTTCTGAGTCATTAACATCACCAAACTTGCAATCAAATCCTTGTCTTGAAAGATCAATTATCTTATCAGGGTTATAATCAATAATCAAGAATTCTTTTTTTAATTTTTTTAAAGAATTCAAAAGGTCTGTTCCTATCTGATTATATCCGAAAAGCAATACTTCATGCTCTTTTCCTTTATGGTGCTTCATTTCATCTACTTTCGGAATTTTTTTTCTTTCAAAAATTGTTAAATATCGTGAAATTTTTGGATATATCTTATTTGAAAAAGTAATAGTATATGATGAACCTGTTATTGTTAAAAGAGCTATTGCTGTAAGTAAAGATAGCACATCTTGATTTATATGACCCATGCTTATTCCCATGGTGATAACAATTAATGAGAATTCGCTTACTTGTGAAACAGTCAATCCTGCCAAAAAACCATTTCTTTTCGAGTACCCAAAAAAACCCATTAAAGTCATAACAATTATAGGATTGCCTATCAATATGAATAATGAAAATATCAGGATTGGAATTATGTAAGATGCTACATTTTCAAATATTAATTGAGATCCAAGCATCACAAAAAATAGTATTATGAAAAAATCTCTCAAAGGTTTTAACTTGTTACTTATCTCAAATTTATAATTTGTGGATCCTAAGGTTATTCCTGCAAGAAGAGCACCAAATTCTATTGAAAAATTAAAAAGATTAAAGACACTTGCAAGAAGAAAGCACCAAGCAATAGAAAATAATAACAAGAACTCTTGAGATTTTGCAATGCTATTCAAGATTTTTTCTATAACATATTTATTTACCAAGAAGATTATTGAAACTAAAGCAATCAATGAAACGATAGACCTTATAACAAGAGAGGTATAATCGTTTGTAACATCCATCGAACTTATCATCAAGATTATGAAAACTGCAACTATGTCTTGAACAAGCAAAAAACCTATAGAGATCCTACCATAAAGGCTATCAACATCATTTTTATCATAAAGAAGCTTCATTATGATTATAGTACTACTAAAGCTTATAGCTATAGCAATATATATTGCGCTAATAGGAGAGAAACCAAGAAAACTTGCAATTGTAAAACCAATTAGAGAAGTGAATAATATTTGACCAAGACCCGTTATTACAGATATTGCTCCAACACTTTTTACCATCTTAACATTAAGATTTAATCCTACCATGAAAAGCAGTATCGAGATTCCAATATGTGAAAAAGTGCTTACTGTAGGCGTTGAATCAATAAAATTCAAGAAATAAGGGCTGATAATTATCCCGGTTAATATATATCCAATTATCAAAGGTTGTTTTAGAACCCTCATCAATCCTGCAAAAAATGCGGCGATGATTATTATTATGCTTATCTCTAAAAATATATCTAAAGCCATTTAATTACCTTTTTTCAAGAGCATTTAATATGCTACTTGGAGTTATCAAACCCCTAGTTTTTATCTTTTCAGAAAATTTCTTTACCATAATCAAACATTTGAATTTAGACTTTTTAAATTTTATTGATATACCTAATTTTAAAAGGAAACTGTACAAAAAGATTTATAAAATATTAAATTAATAAAAAAAAAAAGATGAAAAGGTTTTTTACACATTGCTTCTAATATCCATTCTTATTATCAGTGCAATAACTTATTCTACCACTTACACAAGCTATAACATTGATCCTGGACACACCGGTGACGAGATCTGGGTAAAGATTGGAGTAAGCGATGAAAAAACACTACAGCAAGCAATCGACTCAAACCTTAACAAAGTTGGAACATTAACATCAAGCAAATGGTGCACTAGCGACGGTAGCAAGATTAATTGCAACACGGACCAACCTGTAACAACTGAACAAGACCCTCAAGTAGGATCAATTACAAGCGGAAAATGGTGCACTGGAACTTCATCAACAACTCTATCTTGCACTTCAGACCCGCCATCGTCAACAAGTCAATGGACAACTTCAGGATCTAATATTTATTACACTACTGGAACTGTAGGGATAGGAACTACAAGTCCATCAACATCATACAAATTAGATGTTATAGGTGGTAATATGAGAGTTATTGGAGATATATTATCAAATAAATTAATTGATTATAATGATATAAGCTATTATATTGATCCGGATGGAACAACCAAAATAAATAAATTAGGAATAGGTAATGTGAACCCATTAGAAAAATTCCACCTAAAAGATTCTTCACGAGGCATGGAGATAAAGATGGGAAATGTAGTAGGCACTACCGAAAATGTTGATGGAATACCTATTCACATAGATGGATTATCTATATATAGTGATGGCTCATCTTATTATGTTCCAGGAATAATATTACAAACAGGATCAGGATATACAGGTATCGCATTCAAATCTGAATCAACCGATACAGGATACATATACTCAGATACAAATAATATGTATGTTGGAGCTATTGAGAATGATTTAAGATTATATGCTTATAATGGTGGAAATGTAAATCTATATTCTGAAACAGGTGAAATAATCATGGAATCAACAGTTATATTAAGTGATGGATCCTCAGTTCCTTCAGACATAAATCTTAAAGAAAACATTGTTCAAATACCTATTGAAAAATCTAATAAGCTATTAGAAATTGATGGTGTTAAATATAATCTGAAAAAAAATGGTAAAGAAGAGATTGGTTTTATTGCACAAGAAGTTGAAGAATATTTTCCTACCTTAGTTTATACTGATACTGAGGGAATCAAATCACTTGACTATACAAAAATGATTGTACCTCTTTTAGAAGTTGTCAAAAATCAAGAAGAAAGGATAAAACAACTTGAAGAAGACATATCTGAATTAAAAAATTCTTAAATCAATTTCAATATGAGATTTAATAATGAGCCGCTTAGTGCTTGGACACATCTTATCGGTGCGCTTTTATCTATTGCTGCTCTTGTATTAATGATTGTTTTTGCTAGTATCAAAAGCACTGTTTGGCATATTGTTAGTTATAGCATTTTTGGAACTAGCCTTATTCTCCTTTATCTTGCTAGTACAATATTTCATTTTATCAGAAGAGATGTTAAAGCAAAGAAATTGTTTGAAAGAATCGACCATTCAATGATCTATGTCTTGATCGCTGGAACCTATACACCTATACTTCTTGTTCCTTTACGTGGCGCTCTTGGTTGGACGCTTTTTGGAATCATCTGGGGAATTGCAATACTTGGAGTAGTCTTGAAATCCACAATAAATATGAAGGAATGGTTCAGCACTCTTCTTTATGTTTTGATGGGTTGGTTGATAATTTTTGCCATAAAGCCTTTGCTTGAGAACATTGGAATTCTCGCATTTTTCTGGCTCTTGATTGGAGGTATCGCCTATACTATTGGCGCAGTTTTTTATTATATTGATACAAAGAAAGAAAAAGGAGTTCTTTTTGGTCATCATGAAATATTTCATATATTTGTGATGATCGGTTCATTCTCCCATTTCTGGGTTATGCTAAAATATTTAATCTAAAAAAATACATTATTCAAACCAGTTATAACCATATTAACTCCTATAGCTCCTACAAAAAATCCGTTTAACCTAAGAAGAATCTCCATATTCTTATCGAACGCTATCCTAAATTTTTTCTTTTCTATTTGTTCCCTAAAATTTTTAAGTAACATCACGAATATAAAATTTATTCCCATTATGAGAATTAAAAGAAAAATACTAACTAACATACTAAAATTTCTACCTAGCAATATGCTTAATGATATTGTTCCAGCACCTACCATGAAAGGAAGTGCTATTTCTGATGCTAGATCATCAAGATCTCCTTTCATATGTATCAATGCTTTTTGTCCTTTCATTATAAATACATAAGCAAAACTAAATATTATTATTCCACCAAATATCCTAAACGATTCAAAATGTATCTGAAGAACCTCCTTAAATATAAATTCCCCAGATAATAAGAAAAAAGCATAAATTAAAAATGAGATGAGAGATGCTTTGAACAATACTTTTCTAAAGGTTTTGTCATCAAGCTCTTTCATTATAGGTTGAAGATATAAAAATAACGCGAAAGGGTTAAGCATCGCTAAAAAACCGATTATACTTGGTATCATAAACAACAGTATTTATTTATTTCTTTAAAAAAAATTCGATTTTGTAGTATATATTAATAAATAATATTCATATATTAATCACGATGGAGCTCATAAAAGAATTTAGGAATAGCGATTTTGGTTATGATAATATTGAAAATATTGATTATTCAGTAAGGCGAGCTGCTAGATGTGTAGTTGTTAGAGACGATGGCAAGCTTGCAATTCTTCATGCTAAAAATATTGGTATCCATAAGATTCCTGGTGGCGGACTTGATGAAGGAGAGGATATTATTGATGGGTTGAAGCGTGAACTCATGGAAGAATCAGGTTCAGTTGTTGAAGAGTTTGAAGAATTAGGAATGACTATTGAATATAGAGATGATATCAAGAAAAAATTGATATCCTACTGTTTCTATGGAAAAGAAATTGATAATGTTGGAATACCTTCTTTTACTGAAAAAGAGATTAAACAAGGTTTTTACTTAGAATGGTTAAGCCTTGACGATGCAATCAAGCTAAGTGAAAAAGATAAACCAACAGATTACCATGCAGAATTTATGGGTGCAAGAGATCTTTTCTTATTAAAAAAATATGCTCAAAGAGTAAGCTCTTTGGCACACAGAATTATGAATAATTCTAGTGTAAAGAAATAAAAGAATCGGATTAAAAATTAATCCATATTTTCTAACGCCTTTTGAAAAAGTGGTAAAACTGCTTCTGCTTCGTCCTTTGTCATTCTTCCAAGCTTTGCAAAACCATACTCGCCACTGTTAGTGTTTAGGTTTTCTCTGCTTAATTGAAGCTTTTTTTGTCCTTCATTATAGCTCATAACACTTACTCTAATCTTTGTAACTTCGAATTTTACTTCTTCGCCGAAAATTTCCTTATCTAAACTTTTGTCGAATGCCATAATAACTTAGGATTTAGGTTTCGTTTAAATATTTTATCCTTCTAATTTTTCTAAATCTATCATCTCGTTCAAGACTTCATTCTTTTTTACCTTAAATTCTTCGATAACAGATTTTATCTCTGCCTTATCATATAATTTATCTATTTTCTCAAAAAGTTTTTCTGTTTTAGAAAGCGCTTTATCAATTGTTTTAATAGTAATATTTTTTTCCCAATCATATTTACTGTTATTCAAAACTATCAAAGTATCTTTTATTCTTGATATTGACAAGTTTATTCCATTAAGAAGAAGTCCAAGGTCAACTGGATCTATCCTTTTTATGAAATCCTTATCAACTTTTCCAGCAACCAATGTTCGTATCTCACCTATAGTGTTTTCAAAGAAATGAAAGACAGTCCAAAGCTCTGCAACCTCTCGTTTTTTTAACCGATTCTCCTCAACCTTGAATATGACTTTATTCAAATCAACCCTAAACAGATAAAGAGTGTTTCTTATCCGGTTTATCTTCTCACTAAAACTTATCTCATATATCTCACTTAAGATTGTTTCCTGCTTTAATCCTATAAGCTTAGATGTTGCAAGAGCAAATATTGTCAAGCTAAGAATAACTTCAAATATTGAAAATATCTTATTGAAACCATAAGGTATTATATCACCATAACCCGTACTTGTTGCTGTTATGAAACTATAATATATACTATCAAGCAAGTCAGGCCTTTCCTGCATCTGAACATGGTACAAGTAAGTGTTTTCTGTCTGAAAATTGTAGAATACAAAACCCATGAAAAGGATTATTATGAACCATGTAAGAAATAATACTCTAAAGCTTACCTTATCAAGAAAGACTTCTAGTTTTCTTTTTTTAACGAAAGGGTTCAAAGCTTCCAAAGGAATATATTTCTTCATATAATGATTTGTTAAAGAAGTTGTTTAAATATTTTTATGATTTATGACACTCTTCGATAAAGAGCGTTTCCACAACTTTTTTCATAAATAGTATTTATAACATTATTATCTCTTATAACGACAAAAATCCAATTTTTAGTAATCCTATAATCTGCAGCTTGAAATCCATGTTCAATTATCTGCCTAACATTGTTTCTTCTAACTGCAGGTTTTGATTTTAAGAATATTCGATGCAATAAATCTAAATATTCTCTACTAGTATTGCATTCTTCACTTATTGAAGAAGCATTTTTTGCCCTTGTTTCAAATTTTCTAAATGCATGAGTGGAAAGAAGATATCTTTGATTATCATGATCTATTGCTGCCATCACACCAGATTCTGGATAGATATCAACCTTTTTATCTTTAAACAAAGGATCATCTTTATGTATAAACTTCCTACATAATGAATAATCACCTCTTAATCTTTTAAATGGGGGAGATTTTACATATATCCCTTTTTTATTGACCCTATAACCAACACTAACATTATCTTCAATAATATAAACCATATTATAAGGATTTATACCTACCTTATCCCTTATAGATGTAGAAGATATATCTTTTCCTTTCTCCCTTAGTCTTTTTTTAACTTTTGAGGTCAAATATTCTTCTACTGATTCATTTATGAAAAGATTTCTGAAATTAAATCTGACTTTCTCAATAATGCCCGGTTCAGAATCCATTATCTCTGCAATATAATCCTCAATCATTATGACCTAATAGGAAATGAATAATATATTTAAAACTAATTGTTAAAAAAAAGAAAAAATACTACTTTAAAATGATTAAAATCTAAAGATTTATAAAAAATAAGAACACTCCAAAAAAGATATGATGGAAGAAATTGTTGATATCCTTGAAGGAATGGTTAATGAAGATCCTTATGAAGGTTTTTCTGATGAAACAGCATTAGATATAATAGATGATTACAATTTGCATTTCACACCTGAGATGTATAAAGAAATAATAGTATCTCATGAAGGAATTGATGATTTATATGATGATTTCTCTAAAACTCATAAATATGACATCGCTTTTGGTTCACATAACACAATTATTGAAAGGTTTGCAATGAGTGCAGCAGTCAATTTCCAAAATAAAAATATAGAGCTTGCAAATCGATGCATGTTAAAGATAAAACATATAGAAAAAGAATACAATAATCACATAGACAACCTGATAAAAAATAGTGGGAAGCCTAAAATTTTATACATAAAAAAATAAAAGTAAGATGTCGGTGGAGGGACTTGAACCCCCGACCTCCAGATGTCTTATGCTTAATCATTGGAAAATATATTTTCCTCATCACTCATAGCATTATGAGTCTGGCGCCATAACCGCTAAGCTACACCGACTTAATAGAGAACAGGATTGGGTGATTCTTTTTAAAGATTTCTATAGTATAAAAAAATATTATTTAGCAGTTTTGCCCACAGCACAGATTACAAAGCTTTTTGCTTTCTTCAAGAGTGAGTCTGCTTCTTTACTTCCTTGTTCAGGATATCCTAATCTAGATAAGATTTCTAAAGCTTTCTCTCTATCACCTTCAAAACTAACTGCCAGATCGACATTATTCACTTCAACACCCCTATATCCTTCTTTAGTCAATGCTTTTCTTATAGTTTTTGCACAGCCTTCACATTTTAGATTTACAATTTTTACTTTTTCCATAATAAATATCAAAAGTTTTTCTTTTAAGAAATTTATCTTATATTCTAAACTTAGGTTTTTACCGAAGCAAAAATAATCATTTATAAAGAACCTAATCTAACTACTTCTAAAAGACTTATTAAGAGGTATAAAATGAAAAAAGAATTACTGATCATATCAATATTAGCACTTCTATTCATTGCTAGTTGCAGTGAAATAGAAAACGATAAAGAAAATGAACAAGATCAAGATGATAATCTTCCTATAAATTATGAAGATAATTTTTGCACACAAGAAGAAAAAGATAGAATAATGTGTACTAGAGAATATAGACCTGTTTGTGGTGATGATGGAGAAACTTATTCTAATCCTTGCAGTGCTTGTAGTTTAGGTAAAGTTGATGAATTTATCGAAGGAGAATGTGAGTCAAACATCGAAATATTTAAGATTGAAAGTGAACTTAAAGACTGTGTTGGCGTTGCACCTCAAAAATGCATGGTTGTGAACGGAAAATTCTTCTACGATCAAATTGAAGGCTTTGATTTTGAAGAAGGTTACACTTATGAATTAAAAGTTGAAAAGATTGAAAAAAGTGAACCTATTCCTGCTGATGCTAATAAATATAGATATGTTCTGGTTGAAGTTGTTTCAAAGGAAATGGTTGAAGTTGAAGTTATTGATTTTGATTCTTGTGTTGCTGCAGGAAATCCTATTATGGAAAGTTATCCTGAACAGTGTAGTGATGGAACTAATACTTATACAAATGAATTATCAAATAAAGAACTTTGTGAAAACTTAAATGGTGGAACTTTTATTGATTCTGCTAATGAATGTGAAGGTATAACTAAAGACCTTTGCGAAGCTGTTAATGGAAATTATAATGAATGTGCAAGTGCTTGCAGAAACGACCCGGATGCAGTTGTTTGTACTATGCAGTGCGTATTTGTTTGTGAGTTCAATAATTAGTTGTGCTTTTTTTTTCTTTTTTTTCCACTAGTGTATTTTTCTTTTTATTTTTTCACATAAACAATTTCTTTATATAGGTAGTGCGTTTTACTTGCACTTATGTATTTGAAATTTTTAAAAAAACTAGCACATTTTCAAACCCACCACCCTTATATCAGCCTACTGATTATAGCAGTATTAACTGTTATGATCTATGGCGGTGTAAGCAAGGTTATGACAGTTGCATCTCTAGAGAACATGATGCCAAAGGATGTTGAAGAGATCAGAGCTTTCAACCTTTTACGAGATAACGGGATGGGTCAGGACATTATCGCCATAGTTATATCTGTGGATCCAAATAGTATGGATGAAGAAGGAATTTTTGATGTGAGGGACAAACGAGTATATACATACTTGAAACACCTAACTGAAAACCTTGTAAAGCAACCTGATGTTCATTATGCTTATAGCTATGTTGATGTTGTGAACATGGCAGCGTATAACATGCAAGTTAATCCAGATGATTATTATGAAATGATAATATATAATTATGAACTTGATAATGAGCTTTCTAATTTCATAAATCATGATTATAGCAACACAATAATAATACTTACTAGCGATGTTGCTGCAAATGATCCAAGGATGGATTCCATGGCAACTGCTGTTAAGAAAATAATCGAAGATGCTGGATACCCCCCTGGTGTGAATATCGAATTGACAGGCACACCAGTTATCCAGCAAAAACTAGGAGAACTTATTGGAAACGACAGGAAAAGCACTCAATGGATAAGCACATTATTCGTTTTTCTTATAGTTATGATATTGTTTGGCACTTTCACTAGTGCAATCGTTCCAATCATTGTTGTTACGACAAGTGTTAATTGGCTTTATGGAACAATGGGTTATACAGGACTTCCTATTTCTACACTTGCAGGAGGAGTTGCAGCAATGGTTATTGGAATAGGGATAGATTTCTCAATCCACTTGATCAACAAATTCAAGTTCGAAAGAAAGAAAGGAAAAGATGTAAAGCAATCTATCGAGCTTGCAGTAACTGATATTGGTATCGCTTTGACATTCACTACTTTAGCAACCGTTTCAGCATTCTTAGCGTTCCTTATAGGTGAAATGCCAGAGATGGGAAGATTTGGATTGCTCATGAGTATTGGTATAACCTATTCATTGATATTTTCAATATTTGGACTTCCAGCTCTTTTGATAGTTGAAGAAAAAGTCATCTATTGGCTGAAAAAGAAATTAAAGTTTGGTATTGAAGGCGAATTAAAGCTTATGACTTCTGATGAGGTATGTCCTCCAGGATTTAAAGCTGCAAAACTTGAAGGAACAAATACTAGACTTAGAGTGAAAGAAGAAGATTATAAAAAACATGTGAGGGGTAAAAATGCTTGAAAAAATAGCTAAATTTTTAACTAAAACACAGACAACTAAGCCTTCATTATACTTGATTGCAACATTAATAGTTACTCTTGCGATACTTCCAGGAATGGGTTTTCTAATCGGAAACATTGAACCAAGCCTTGAAAAAGTTCTTCCTCAAGATGTTGAGGAAGTCATGCTTATGAACCAGATGAGAGCTCAATATGGTGCTGATATGATGTATGTTGTTCTTGAGGGAGATTTTGACGCAAGAAGCTATGAAAGTCTAAGGTATATGGACATAGTTGGAGAAAAACTACTAGAAGTTGATAATGTGCTTGATATCACTAGCATTTCAACAATAATACTAGATTATAATGAGTTCTTGCCAATTGATATAGATCAATCAAAAGCCATATTGAAGATAGATCCGAGAACTGAAACCATGTTAAATTATGATTCAAGCGTTGCAGTTATCCAAGTAAGAACTGATACTGGTGCTAGTGCTGCAAGAATAAAGCAAGTTGTTGATGATTCAAAATTCGCTATAGAATCGCTTGAAGATTATAATCCCGGTTTTAAGTATAGCATCACAGGTTTTGGTGCTATTGATAAAGCAACATTTAATGTTATAATCACAGATTTTGCTAAGATTACACTCATAAGCTTTGCATTAGTAGCGTTCTTTGTTTTTTTAAGTTTTAGAACAGTGAAGAAAACCATGTTGGCGTTAAGTGTTGTTATGATTACACTTATATGGACTCTTGGAATAACAGGATACTTGCAACTTACAATTACTGTAGTTACAATGGTTGCGGCAGCGATGATCATGGGCCTTGGCATTAGTTATGGTATCCATGTTGTTCATAGATATTATGAGTTAAGAAAAAATAATAAAGCAAAACAGGCAATTGGAAAACTTCAAGAGGAGCTTATCAGAGCACTTTTAGGTTCCAGCATGACTACAAGCGCAGGTTTTTTAGCGCTTCTTTTTGGAGTGCTTCCAGCGATGAAGAACCTAGGGATAATCCTTGGAATAGGCATACTCTTAACATTCATTGTCGCAATAGGAGTCTTGCCTGTGTTGATATTCAAATCTGATAAAGAAGATAAAAAAAAATTGAAAAATGATATTTGAGGTAAAAAAATGAGAGAAAAAAACATTTTATTTGGAATTATATTCGTCACATTGATCGCATCTAGTTATGGTAGTATCAGTCTTGACGGAGTAAGCTTTGACCCTGCAATAATCTCTGCAGGTGATGAAGTAGATATTATCCTGAACTTCCAGGATATGAGTGCATTATTTAGTAGTAATTCAGATTTTAGTAATGATGGAGAATATAAGTTACATGTCTGGATCGAGCCAAGCGACACGGTAACAAAAAATTATGTGACATTTCTTGATGCTGAAGGAGACAGAAACATAGGTCACCTTTTCACTGGAGATGTTTGGAGAAAGAATTTTAGAATTAAAGTTGCAGATAACGCACCTGTTGGAACATATGAACTCAAAGCTGTGTTTCAGTACGAAGTAGATGGTAAATTATCTGATGAGATCCAAGAAAAATATTTTACTATGAATGTGAAAAAGGAAGGCATAGTTCTTGATTTAACTAATATTAATACTGTTCCTGCACAGATAAAGCCAGGAGATAATTTCGTCCAGCTTAACCTTTATCTTGAGAATAGTGGATTAAAGGATGCTAAGAATGTTGAGGTATCACTTAACTTGCCTGAAAATATGGATCATTCATATAGTACTAATCAGGTTTATGCAGGACTTGTTGCGATGTCCAGCTCATCACAAATAACTTTCAACATTGATCTTAATGAGGATCTTGAGCCAGGCATGCATGAATTAGTTTTCAATATAGATTATAAAGATCTTGATAATAATGAGTATAATAAGATGATTACATTACCTTTATTTGTTCAAAGTAAACCTTTAATTGAAGTTGTTGAATCAAGCGGTAGCGGCCTAGCTGGAAGCAGTGGAGAGCTTGTATTGAAGATTAAAAATATAGGTGATGAGACTGCTGAAAGTGTTGATGTACGAATCATCAAACAAAATAGTCAACCGTTTGATTTTGATGTGAGAAGCAACTACATCGGCGAACTTGAACCTGATGAAGAGGGATTGGCTTTCTTTGAGATTGATATAAAAAGTGATGCTGAAGAGAAAGTTCATGATTTTAAGGTTCTTATAAGAGCAAAAGGAGATAGCGATGAAGGAGATGACACAATCTATACTTACAGCAGAAGAGCTAAATTCGAAGTTGATGGTGTCGCACCAAACAATGTGCTTAGGCTAGGAATTGCCATAGGTGTTATTGCAGCGATCTTTATAATATACAGTATGTTTATAAAGAAGAAATAAGAGTTGATATCTTATGAAAGTACAAGATGCAATAAAGATGATTGCTGGAAGCTTAGTGTTTATTGGAAGCCTACTCACACTTCTTGTGAATAAATATTGGGTTTTCTTACCTATGTTTGTAGGCTTGAACCTTTTCCAATATTCACTTACCGGCTTTTGTCCTCTTGAAATCATCCTGAAAAAGTGTGGGATGAAAGATTGAAATAGACTAGTTAAACCTTAAGCAAAAGAATAAGTTTAAATATTCTTTTTCTATTTTTTTATTTATGGATCTAAAAGAAGTCATTGATGATGCTATAATCAGTGAGGAAAAATCATATCAATTCTATCTTGAGATGGCAAAGAAAGCCAAAACTACAAGCAGCAAGATACTTTTTGAAACCCTTGCAGATGAAGAGCTTACCCATAAGAAATCTTTAATTGATTTTGGAAGTGATTTTGAATTTTTAGGTACATCCAAAGATTTTAATTTGCTTGAAAATCTTATGTTGACACCTCTTGATGAAATGGGAAAACTCATTTCAAATCTAAAGAGTGCTGTAAAGAAAGAAGATGCAGCAAATAAAGGTTATGAACTTTTATCAAAAAAGACTAATAATCCAAAAGCTAAAAGATTGTTTGAAAATCTTGCACGTGAAGAGCTTAGACATAAGAATATGATTAAAAATGAGATTACAAGGCTTAAATAACTGCTGTATTGAAATTTATTCTTCTAAAATGGTCTGGATATATATCCAATCCTATTCCTGTAAATAATGTATAAACTGTTCTTGTTAAGTCTAAAGGATACTTATTAGGTTTTATTACATTTACTCCTTTTAGAAAATAATAGTTTTCAATATCCTCAGCGAATTCAGAAAGTTCTAATAATTTTGTATCTACCATTTTAAAACCCCCATTTCTAGCACCCATATGTAATGATTTTAATTTAGCTTCATCTAATTTGTGGCATATCTTATGATTTTTTGCATAATCAGAATATAATAGATAAAGTTTCTGTGCATCTTCTAATATGGTTATTATTTCTTTTTCATTATTAGTGCCTACTAGTAGATCATCTATAGAATTATGTCCATGAGATATTGCGATGTGTAAGAATCTTGATAATATATCTGTTTGAACACTATCAATATCTGGATTTTCTGAGACAAAAACTAATGGAATCTTTATAATACCATCATCTGTTTGTATGTAACCCATAAATAATTTTTAGAATTTAAATTATAAAAAAAGTGTCTTTAATTCATTAATTAAATCTTTACTGTCATCCGCTTAGCATGAGGACTAACATTCCAGGTGTACCCTTGATCTGTTCTTCCTTCAAGCTTGACACCATTTTTCTTTTTTAAGCCTTGAACTATCCTTTTGACCATTGCTTTCTTTATCTTGATACCAAGTGCTATCTGAGAGTATGTTGATGGACCTTTCTGTATCAAAAAATTAAGTACTTTCTTTTCATTTTCTGTGAAGTATGTTTCAAATGTGTCCCCTGTTGATTTCTTCTTAACATCAGTCTTTGCTTTAAATCCTTCACAATTTATCCCATTTAATTCAAGTATTTCTTTTACTGCATAATGATTTATCTTGTAACCTTCTTTTATTATAGGATTTATATCTTTGAATCTTTGATAATGAAAGTCAAAAACTAGGTCTGCTTGCTCTAGGAATCGTCTTGGATTGCCACCACTACTGTATATAAGCATGTTAAGTGCTTCATCTGCAAATCTATCTGCATAACTTCTTTTTCGTTTCAAAAGTCTTGCTGATAACATTCTTTTCAGATTCTCGCTGTCAAGAGGTGATAAAGTTATTGTTCTATTTCCTATTCTTTCCTTGAAGCTATCTGTAACATTATGAAGGTGATGACTGATTTGAGCGAAAATTATTGATTTTATCCTTTTTTGTATAGGATTTTCCCATTTACTTCTTATTTTTAATACGAGATTCCTATCTGTTTCTTGAAATTCGTCTATTATTATCACAGGTGGTTTTTTTGGCCATTCTTTAAATGTGATCTTGTCAAAAATGCTTTTTTTGCTTTTTAATTCATCTTCAAGATTAAAGTTCTTTGGAAGGTCATGTGCATCAAGATATATGAATTCGTGATCTTTCATTGCTTCTTGTATTTTCTTTAGAAGACTTGTTTTTCCACTTCCTGTCAAACCATTTATGAAGCAAACTTCTCCTTTTTGTATATGATTTTTTAGCCTTTCCTCTTCTTCATCAAGACCTATAAGAATAGTGCTTGGCCTGATATCTAAAGGATTTTCAACAAATTTTAGTTGTTTAAACCAAGTCATAGTATTTTTTAAGTTTTTGCAGGTTTAAATAAGTTGCGATAGAATGAGTAAATTAAACGCGATTAATCGTAAAAATAAGCTTAAAAAAAAGATAGGGCACTTCTAGAAATTTGTTTGGAAGATGGAATTCTAAAAAGTGCCCTATTGTTGGTATGTAATGAAAAAATCAGTTTGTGATTACCACCTTTTTCTCTTCAAAATCATTTCGTGTTATATATGTGAATTCATTTTCTCCATGTATTATTACAGCAAATGTTTCTCCTTCTTTTATCCTACTTTTGAAAGCAGTGATGTCAGCAATAGAAAAGTAAGGTGTTCCTTTCGGATGACTGTGAATTGTTCCATAATTACACATTTCATTTGTTGAATGATCGAACCCTGAATATTTAACTTGACCCTCTATCCCAGTTAGGTAATAATCAATATTTAGATTATCATTTGACACCTGTGTTTTTTCTTGGGATATAATTATACATGCAGAAAATTCTCTTTTTGAATCAGCATAATAGGTATTCAATTCGTCCGCTAATTCTTTATTCATATATAGATTCGAATTATAAGATGTTGTCTCCATAAAGACTTCACTATTGAACTTATAGTCTATAGCCCCAAAAATTACTCCTAAACCTACCATTATAGATACAATTGTACAAATCGTTGTTAAAAAAAATATTATAGGTTTTATATCTTGTTTCATATTCCATCATCCATAGATATATAAGATAAGAAAGAATATATATTTAATCTTGATATTATATATATGCATGTATATATTAAAGGTTAGTTTTTTAAATAAAAAAGAATAACTAAAGCTAATGAGAAGAAAAGTTATCAAGCATGGACCTGCTAGCCACGTCATATCACTCCCATCTGATTGGGTCAAAAAATATGGAATAATCAAAGGATCTGAACTAGATGTAATCACAGAAGAAGATAATATAATAATAAGGTCATCAACCGAATCACCCTCTGAAGAGACAAAGATAGATATAACAGGCCTTGACAGAACCAGTATAATGTATATATTAAGAAGCCTCTATAGACTGGGTTATGATCTTGTAGATGTAAGGTTTGATGAAACTAAAACAACCTATCAAAGAAAAAACAAAGAAGTCAATGTTATATCAGTAATCCATAAAGAGATTGATAGATTGATAGGATATGAAATAATCGATGAAAAAGAAAGATCCTGCAAGATAAAAGATTTACAGACTATAAATTTCAAAGAATTTGACCAAGTATTAAGAAGGATATTCTTATTATTGAAAAGCATGTCTGAAGAATTCTTGAATGCTACAAAAGAGGAAAATAATGCTTCTTTTGAAACCTTTGATGCAAAGCATGATACAATAACCAAATTTGTAAGCTATTGCTTAAGAATATTGAACAAGAAAGGTTATATCGAACCCAAAAAAACAAGTTATTATTATCACATTATTGCTCTTCTCGATAGGATAACTGATATCATAAAATATGCCGCTAGAAACGCTATGGAATTAGATAAAAAATTTGATAAAAAAAGTATAGATCTGCTTTCACTCATCCATGAAAGCATCACTAAGTATTATGAATTGTTCTATAAATATGAAAATAAAGATATACATAAGATAAATAATATTAGATATACTGCTGAAAAAATGCTAAAAGATATATCTAAAAACATTTCAGAGATTGAAATTATAATCCTTGCAGATATGTTCCAGATATGTGAAATCTTGCTTGATTTGATTGAAGCAAGAACAGCACTTGAATATTGAATTAATATTATTTTATATTTCAAACCTAGAAGAAATAACCCTCATAAGTTCAGTGATGTATACTTCTTTACAGAATTCATTTCCAAAATGATTATTAACAAAAGTTGCAAGCTCATAGGAAGCATTCTTGAATCTTTGATAATCATCAATTACCTGCTTTTCATCACGAATAAAAAGATCTCTTTCTTTTATTATATCTTGTATGACTTTATAATTATTAGGTACAATGTTTGCTATTTTCATATCAGGATATATTTGCCTTAATTGTTTAACTATGTCTAATCTAGGTATTGTAAAAATAACATCACTTCCCTCTGATATATATGAATCTATCTCATCGAGATCTATCCCTATCCTTTCACCCCAATTAGTAAATTCAATTATGTTTTTTTCATCTACTAATCTGTCAAGACTTGAATCATCACAAAAGATATGATCTTTCGAATTACATTCATAAGGTCTTGGCTCTCGAGTCACATATTTTATGGTGTTTGGAATTCTTCTTGAATTCATTATACCATTAACAATTGTTGTTTTTCCAACACCTTTAGGACCAGTTACGCCAATTATGCTTGGTTTTTTATAAGCAGACTTTACTAGATATGGACTTTGAATATAAGAATGATCTAACAATTCATCCTTTAATAAATCAATATCTTCTATTGGACCATCATATATCCTTAAATGAGGATATGCTGATCCCAAAAAACCACCTAAAGGAGTGTCACCATAAAAATTTATTATTGCATGGATAAGATTTTTTCTCAACAATTTAAGCATATCAGATTGAGTGTTTACAGAAAACATATTTATACCTTCAAGATAATCAAGTTCATGACCCGTTATTGATTTATCATCAATCAATTTCAAAATGTTAAGATTATTTAAATTATCATTCCTGCCTGAAAGAATTATCCCATTTATAAGTTCCTTAAACTTGATAGGATTCAAAGGAGTGTTTATGTAAGATGCTGCGCCAGCTCTTATAATTTTTTTTGCATTTTCTATATTTTTATCTTCTGATAAAAAAACCACTGGAAGACCCAACCCATACATTTCCTTTATTTCTGAAAAAAGCTGCTTATCATCATCTGATTTTGGTAATTTAGTGCTTGCTATTACAAGATCATATCCTGTTGAGGTTACTTTTTCTAATGCTTTTTCTGTGGTTGATACTGTTTCTATATTATGGGTTGGAAAAACTAATGAATAGAAATCTGATAATCTGTCCAATGAGGTCATATCATCAACCAGCAAGGTCTTTGGATGGTCAATTAACTTTTCAAGCATGAGAAAAGAAAGACTATTTTATATATAAATCTTTAATTTAACGTCTTTTCAAAATAATAGTGTTTGTATACTGACTCCTAAGCGTGAACATGAGTCTTTAACGAGTGATGATGACCCACTCTGAGCCAACATATAAACTTTAAATTCAGTAAAAATCTAATTTAATGATGCGATACTGCTTTCATGACTAGATTTTGCTATATTTATATGATTTTCAACAAAACCTTCAATTTTTTGGTCGTGACTTACTATTATCAATTGGTTTATTGCAAGCTCTTTTATGACCTCATTTAATTTTTCTAATTGTTCTGATGAGAATCCATCTGTTGGTTCATCGAGTATTAAGAAATCTTTTGTATTTATGGTGTTTACAAGGTCATTTATTACTTGATTGAGTGCGAGCCTATAAGATAATGCCACCGCTGTTTTTTCACCACCGCTAAGGTTATCTATTGTTGTTTCGTACCCGTTTTGCTCTAGTATTGGACTGAATTCATGGTCTATTCTTATGGATAACAGCTCTTCATCAATGAGTAGATTGAACCATTTTGATAATAAGCTATTGAATTCATAGTATATTGTTCCCATAACTTGTTTTTCTATTGAGCTTATTAGAGGAAGCATTTTTGATTCTAATATGTCATAGTGGGAATTTAATCTTTCGTATTTTTTCTTTGATTCTTTTTTCTTATTGATACGGTTTTTCAAGGATTCGTTCTGCATGGAGAAATTTTTTGATTTTTCTTCATATCTTGCTTTTTCTAGGATGATAGATTGATATTTTTCGTTTGTTATTTTCTTTTCAGATTCTAGATTTGCAAGCTTTTCCTTATCATAGTCCTTTTCAGATAAATCTTTTGTTAATGTTTCTTTTTGTTTTTTCAGTTCAAGAATTTCTTTTTCTAATGTGGTTGATTCATGGATTATGCTTTTTAGTTCTTTTTCCTTATCTTCAATACTTTTTTTTATTATATCAAGAGCTTTTGATCCATTTATTTTTTCTTGAGTATCAATCGCTTTTTTTGATATTATCTCAAGATTATGTTCTATCTTTTTCAATGTCAAATCAATCTTTACTATCTTTTCAGTTGAGATATCTATGATTTTTTTTGAATCATTTCTTATTGATTCTTTATGATCCCTTCCTACTTCTTGCATGCACATAGGGCAGTTATCTATAGATGCGATTTTTGAAGTTAGATTTTTTGAGTCGTTTATCTTTGAGTTGCTCACTGCTTTTTTTTGTGATAGTTCGGATCTTTTTTCTTCTAAATCTTTTTTCTTTATGTTCAGCTCATCAAGAAATTTGCTCAATTTTGATACATCGAAGGTTTTACCTTCTATTTTCTTCTTTTCAGCATCAAGATTTAATACATATTCTTCTTTTTTCTTTTTGTTCCTTATAGATATATTTTCGATCTGCACAATTTTTTGGTTTATTACATCGATCTTTGACTTATGAGATTCATATTCAGATATCTTTTTACTGTATTCTTTGAATTCCAGGTCTTTTTTTTCTAAAGCTTCTTTTGATTCTTTTGATCTGGATTCGAGATCTATCAAAACCTTTTTTGCATCTGTTGATTCTTTTTCTAGATTTGCTAGTTCTTTTTGAAGTTCTTCCATACCTTCATAGGCTCCTTGCTGATATGCCATTTTTTTCTTGGTCTCTTTGAGATATATTGCTAGATTTTCTTTTATCCTCTTATATTTATCAATCCCAAATACTCTTCTTAATATGTCAAGTCGTTCTTGTACATCTGCAAACACTATCTGTTTCATAGATTCTTGAGGAGTATATACTGTGTATCTGTATATTGATTCTTTTGTTTTTGATAATAAGTCTTCAGGGTATCCTAATAGATCCAATATCTTACTTTTTAATTCGATTGGCGTTAGGTCATGCTTAGAATCGTTTATTATTATATAACCTGCTTCTTGCTTTATGGCGTTATTGGTTCTTTTCAAGGTTCGTTTGATGATTATCTTATTTTTTTCTATCTCAAAATGAAGCTCAACACCCCCATTTGACTCACCATGTCTTAAAAGTGTGCTTCCTGAAAGGTCTTGCCTTCGAAAACCAAATAACGCAAACTCAATTGATAGAAGTATTGTTGATTTCCCACTTCCAATATCTCCTTGGAGAAGTATTGAACCATCTGGAAAATTGATAGTTTCTGACCTATAGCTTCTTATATTGTCCAGGACCAATTTTTTTATTCTCATCTTTAATCTGAAGAGTTTTTATAATAGATATAAAGCTTACTAATTCCATATCAAGATCTAATATTTAATACTTATTAAAAAAACCGTTTATCAAATAAAGAAAGATTTATAAATCCAACATCATATAATTTCGCTTAACGAGGTATTTCAATATGGTTATAAAAAAAATCAAAAGTTTGCTGAAGAAAAAAACTCCTGCTAAAACAACAGCTTTAAAGACAGTATCAAAGCCAAAAACAAAAGCAGTGAAGAAAGCTCCAGCTAAAAAAAAAGTAGCACCAAAAAAGAAAGCTGTAAAAAAACCAGTTGCTAAAAAAGCACCAGCTAAGAAAGCGGTTAAGAAAGCAGCTCCTAAAAAGAAAACTGTAAAGAAAGCTGCACCTAAGAAGGTAATTAAGAAAACAGCACCAAAAAAGAAAGCTGTAAAAAAAACTTCTAGTAAAACCAGCTCAAAATATGAAAACAGATTCCAAAAATTCTATGACTTAAATAAAGATAGAATCAATAAGGAACGAAGATCAAAATACAAGTCTCAAAGTAAAGTTGGACAATGTGTTAGATGCAAACGTAAAGCTGTGAAAGGTATAAAGCTTTGCAAGTATCATAGAGAAAAACAAAAAGAATACAATAAAAATAGAAAGTGATTTTTTAAAATTTGTGGAAAGAATATTCTTTCCACAAATTTGCTTAACTTAAATATTATTAATTACTTAAAATAAAAAATGATAAATTAAAACATTAAAGATAAGAATCTTCTTTTCTTAAGTTATGAGAAACAGTACCTTTTGAATATAGAATTTTTCCAATAGTTCTCTCAGCAGATCCAATATTTCTAGGTTTTATTTTTAATTCTTCATCTAAGTTTGTAAAATCTAAATGTGCTAATTCATCCAATGAATTAAATGAATCATATAAAAAAGCATCATCCATATCTCCTCGAATAACTAAGTTAAATGCACTTCTTCTTGCACTAGGAGTTTTATATCCCTTTGTTTGCAAATATCTTAAATTATTCCTAATATCCCCAAATTCCATATTTTTTAAAAATGATTAATTAATTATAAAGCTTTCTAATTAAAACATGTTTTTAATCTTATCAAAGAATTTCTTTTGTGGACTTTCACTTGCTTTCTCAAACTCTTCCAAAAGCTCTTTTTGCTTCTTGTTCAAAGTAGTTGGTATCTCCACAATCACTTTTACCATTTGACTTCCTCTAGCGCTTCCTCCAATAGTTGGAAATCCTTTGTCTTTCATCCGAAACACTGTATCGCTTTGAGTTCCACTTGGAATTTTAAGTGTTGATTTGCCCTTCATTGTCGGCACTTCAATAGTTCCACCTATTGCTGCTTGTGTTATGCTTATAGGCATTTCCATATAAAGGTCTCTTCCATGTCTTTCAAAAATTTTATGAGTTTTTATGCTAATCTGCACATAAAGATCACCGTATGAACCCCCTTTGATGCCGGCATCACCTTCATTATTTATCCTTAATGATTGTCCTTCATCGATTCCTGCAGGTATATCAACTTTCAGAGTTTTTTTCTCATCAACTCTTCCGTCACCTTGACAGGTCTTACATGGATTTTTTATGGTTCTTCCTTCGCCACGGCAAGTTGGACAGGTTTTAGTTGTTTGAAAAACTCCAAAAGGTGTTCGTTGTGCTTGAGTGACTTGACCTGCACCCCCACACATTTCACAAGTTTCGATATCATCAGGATTCTCTGCACCTTTGCCTTTGCATGTTGTACACGTTCCAAGCCTATTATATCTTATCTCTTTTTCAATACCTTCATAGGCATCATTAAGAGTGATTGTCATGCTAAACCTTAAATCATCTCCAGGTATTGGCCCACCTCGTTTTTTTCGGCTTCGTCTTCCACCTCCGCCAAAAAATGATTCAAATATGTCCTCAAAACCGCCAAAGTCGCCTCCACCAAATCCTCCAAAACCATCGAATCCGCTTCCTCCGCCAAATCCTTGAAACTGTTCGTCTGCTGTTCCGAAACGATCATAGTTTGCTCTTTTCTTATCATCAGTTAGTACGCTTGCGGCTTCATTTATCTCTTTGAATTTATCTGCAGATTTTGGATCACCCTTATTTAAGTCTGGGTGATATTTTTTTGCAAGCTTTTTGTAAGCTTTTTTTATCTCTTCTTTAGATGCATCTTTTGAGATTCCTAATGATTCATAATAATCCTTCTTGCTCATTTTTTAAACCTTATCTATACAGATATTATTTAGTTCTATAATATCCTTTTGGGAAACACCTGCCTTTTTTAAGAGTTCCTCTTCCAGTTCAAATATTTTTTTGTCAGTTTCTTCAACTTCTTTACTATATGGAGGTCCTCCCACATACCTTTTGTGGCCTTCTTCTAACCTCTCTTTCATAGGTCTTATTTGATCATGTTTTACTAATTTATCAGCATAATATAATATTTTTTCTTCATAATTATCAAAACCTTCAATTACTTTCGAATATCCATGTTTTCCAACTATTTTTGCTACATCCACATAACCTAATTTTTGAAGAAGCAATACCCCTGCTTGTTCATGTTTTAAATCTCCACTTTCATCTTTTAATTTTTTCCAAGTTTCAACATCTTTTTTTGATGGTTTAAAACTAGTAAAATTAGGATCTAATTTAAAATGTTTAAAGTCAATTGGTTTGGCTATGTCATGGAGTAAAGCACTAACCCTTAATAGTTCAAGATTTATTTCTTTTCCTTTTTCAATTAATTTTTTACCTAAAAACACAGATATTTTTGCAACTTGTTCAGAGTGTCTAATAATGTTTATTGGTAAACTATATTCACTCATTAATCTGTAGCATTCAGGAACCGTAGGTATATTCATTAAATCACCATCTTTGTTTATTATTTCACAAAAATCAAAGACCCCGGACTAAATCCCGAAGTACAACAAGAGGCAAGCTCTTGTGTACAAAATTATTAAAAATAATTTTTGTATGTATTTTGCATCAAATGCAAAATCATACTTGGTCTTTGAGCATGAAGCACATGAAGAGTATAACTCTTCAGGGCACAAGAGAGCTTAGCTCTCTTTGTGTGAATATGTGTAAAATAGCACATCCTCACCTTAAAAGATACTAAAACAGAGTTTTGTATCTCTGGACTATGTCCAATAGATGAGTATTCACTTCATTTAATAAAAAAAAATAAAGTTAGAAGAAATTATTCCTTCTTTTCTTTTTTCTTATCGTCTTTTTCATCGTCAAACTTTTCATCATCTACAACTTCTGCATCTACAACTTTTTCTTTTTTACCATCACTTGTTTCTTCACCTGGTGCTCCACCGGGCGCTGCTTGTGCTGCTTGTTGTTCTGCTGCTGCTTTTTGATAAAGTTCTGTTGAAAGCTTTTGAATTTTCTCATTGATTTCTTCAATTTTTTTCTTCATTGCTTCAATGTCTTTAGTCTCTGCTTCATTTAATTTCTTTAATTCTTCAATATCTTTTTTGACAACTTCTACTTCTTTTTCGTCAACTTTTCCTTCGAAATCTTTGAACATTTTTTCTGAAGAATAAACTAAAGTATCTGCTGTGTTTATTGTTTCTATTTCTTCAGCTTTTTTCTTGTCAGCATCTAGATTTTCTTCAGCTTCTTTTTTCATCTTTTCGATTTCTTCATCACTTAAGTTAGTTGATGCTGTTATCTTTATGCTTTGCTCTTTTCCAGTTCCAAGATCTTTTGCTTTCACATTTAGGATTCCATTAGCGTCAATGTCAAATTCTACTTCTACTTGCGGCACTCCCCTTGGTGCTGGTGGAATTCCCATAAGATCAAAGTTTCCAAGTAATTTATTATCATTAAACATAGGTCTTTCTCCTTGTGCTATCCTTATTGTTACAGCTGTTTGATTATCTGCTGCTGTGCTAAATATCTGGCTTTTCTTTGTTGGAATAGTTGTGTTTTTCTCAATGAGTTTTGTGAATACCCCACCTAGTGTTTCTAATCCGAAACTAAGAGGTGTTACGTCAAGAAGTAATACATCTTTTACTTCTCCACCAAGTATTCCTGCTTGGATTGCTGCACCCATTGCTACTGCTTCATCTGGATTTACTGATTTATCTCCATCTTTTCCTGTTATTTTTTTAACTAGTTCTTGAACTGCTGGGATTCTTGTGCTTCCCCCAACAAATATTACTTTGTGTATGTCGCTTGAGCTCATTTTCGCATCTTTTAATGCTTGTTCTGTTGGCTTTTTTAATTTTTCAATTATGTCACCAATCATTTGTTCAAATTTGGCTCTTGATAGTTGTTTGTTTAAATGTTTTGGACCACTTTGGTCTGCTGTTATGAAAGGTAAATTGATATCTGTTGTTGTTTTTCCATATAATTCTATTTTTGCCTTCTCGCTTGCTTCTTTTAATCTTTGAAGTGCTACATTATCAGCTTTTAAATCAACACCTGTTTCTTTTTTGAATTCTTCAGCTAACCAATCTATGATTACTTGGTCAACGTCATCCCCTCCTAAATGATTGTCTCCATTTGTTGCTTTTACTTCGAATACACCATCACTTAATTCAAGTATTGAAACGTCAAATGTTCCTCCTCCAAAATCAAACACCAATACTGTATGATCATCTGACTTATCAATCCCATAAGCTAAACTTGCTGCTGTTGGTTCATTGATTATCCTTTCTACTTCTAATCCTGCTATTTTTCCTGCGTCTTTTGTTGCTTGACGTTGTGAATCTGTGAAGTATGCTGGAACTGTGATTACTGCTTTTTCTACTTTTCCACCAAGATAGCTTTCAGCATCGCTTTTTAATTTTTGTAGAACCATCGCACTTATTTCTTGAGGTGTGTAATCTTTATCCCATATTTTTGACTTATAGTCTTCGCCCATGTACCTTTTAATACTTCTTACTGTGTGTTCTGGGTTTGTTATTGCTTGGTTTCTTGCAACTTGACCAACTAGTCTTTCTCCTTCTTTTGTTATTGACACTACTGAAGGTGTTGTTCTTGCACCTTCACTATTTGGTATTATTACTGGTTTTCCTCCTTCGAGTACTGCTACTGCTGAGAATGTTGTTCCCAGATCGATTCCGATTATTTTTGCCATTTTATTCTTTTTTAAAATGCTAAAATCTTGAAGTTGAAAACCTCATTGATTTTTGCCATTTTTTCCTCCTATTTTTCGAATTATTTTTTATTTTTTATTTATTTTTGAATATTTTAATATGATTTACTTGCTTACTTTGACTTTTGCAGGTCTTAGTATTTTTTCACCTATTGTATACCCTGATTGAAATTCTTCAAGAATCATGTTTGATTCTTCATTTGATTCCTGAGCCATTAATGCTTCGTGTTTATTTGGATCCAATTTTTCGCCGACACTTTTTATTCTTTCTACTTTTCTGTCTTTTAGAATATCTATAAATTGAGAGAATATCAATTCTATACCTTTAATGAATTCTTCATGCTTTTCTGTATTTTTTAGTGCAATTTCAAAATTATCCAAAAGAGGTAATAGTTTTTTTATTAGTTCCGAATTTGAATAGATCATGAATTCTGATTTTTCTGTTTCAGTTCTTCTTTTATAGTTTTCAAAGTCCGCTTGTAATCTTTGTAGAGTGCTTGTTAGGTCGATTATTTTCTCGTTTGATTTTTCTAATTCTGACTTTTCTTCTTTTTTGCCAGTTTTTTTGGTTTTTTCTTCACTTTTTTTATCTTTCATCTTAATATTCACCAACCAAATTTTCGTTGATTTATCAAAATTTATTTTTGATGACCAACGAAAAATAACTAATTTTCGTTGATTTAAAATCAACTGTTGATTTAAAATCGACAATCATATATAAATCTTTTGTTTTTTTCTCAAAAATATTTATAAATCTCAAAAATATTGCATAACTATGAGATACAGTTTTACCAAGATCACAATAGTGCGAATGAATAGAGATGTTCCAGAGCAAATAGACGAAGAATTACAATGGATAGGTTCAAGTTTAGGTCTTTTCAATCTTCGTGATAAGGATAAAAGCTGTTATCGTATATTTATCACCCTTCTAAAGAATGCTAAAGATCAAAAAATCCTTTCAAGCGATGAACTAGCATACATAACAGGACTTTCTAGAGGAACAGTAGTGCACCATCTAAACAAAATGTTAAGTTCAAACATCATCAGATTAGTTGATAATGGCTATGTTCTTAGAGGTAAAAACTTAATTGAACTAATAGAATTATTAAAAAATGATAGCATAAAACTATTTGATGACCTAAAAAAAGTCGCTGAAAAAGTGGATAAAAAGATGTAAAATGATAAAAAAGAAAATAAAGATAAATAAGACCTTGAAAACAATCTTTCTTGTAATACTACTATTTTTTGTAGCACTTCTATTAACACCACTCTCACCCTTAGTCTCGTTGTTATTCCTTTTAATAGGTGGAATTATAGGAATAATATTTTTGATTAGTCTTGGAGTATCAATTCCCCTAATTGTAGTGGTCGGATTTCTTATACTAATAGGACTCATCTTAACAATAATATCCTCAATAATATTTATCGTATTATTTGCCCCGCTCATAATCCTTGGTGGAATCATATGGCTTATAATAAAGATTCTAGAAATTAATGACTAATTATGATTTTAAGCAGCATAATCTTTTACTTCTGAATAAAGATTTGGACTTAATCTTTCTATTGTGTCTTTCCATAATCTTGAAACTTTTAATTCATCTTCCATATATTTCTTTGAAAAAACAAAAAAATCTGCAAAGAAATTAAGAACCTTATCTTCTATTTCAAGATTATACTCTTTTTCAAGAACGCCATCAAAAGCTAAAATCGCAGTTTTAGGATAACCCACAGCTAAACCATATCTCCTATGATGTGATTTAGATAAAGGATCTTTTTTTGCATGTAATAAATAATTAAGATTATTTTTTGTTTTTGCAACATTAATAAATATAGACTCAACCATTGGAGATATCGTTCTTGTTTCCATATCAAAAAATTCTGGAAACCCTATCTCTTTCTTCTCGCTTATATCATAAAATAATTCAAGCTCTTCAAGAAGATTTGATACTTCACTTCGCAGATGGTTCTCATAAGAAGGCTTAAACCTCATAGTATCTTTTTTTATATCATAATCAAAATTAGAAAAATCATCCAATTCATAAAGACCTAATTCAGTTGAAGGCTTAACACCTGCAAGAACAAGAACAAGATTAACTTTTTCATCTAATTCAAAACGTGAATTCTCAATTTGTTTTATCTTATTATGAAACGACATAATCCTGCATTTATGGATAAAGTCTTATTTTTTATTTTATTTTATTTTATTTTAAGACTTTTTTTAGATGTGCTTCAGCAATCTTTTTTGCACCTATTTCCATAGCATACCTGCAAAGATCTTCTAAATTTTCAAGCATCTTTCTTGGATTCTTATCAGACTTTGCAAAAACTTTTTTTATGATTGAATTTGGAAGGAATTTCAGATCGCCAACCCTATTTCTAACAAGCTTTATAGCATTGTTTTCAGTTATAGGTTGAAGTTTCAATATTTTCTTATCCCCCATCTTTTTCTTTAGCCAAGGAGTCATTTGGACATCACTTACCTTGTCGCTTGCAAAGATAATTGTCTTGAAATTTTTTGATTTCATATATTTCTCAATTGCTGTTGCATCATGAGAATTAATAGTGTGCGCTTCATCAAGCAAGAGTATCATGTTTTTTGGAAGGATACCAAACCATCTTTGAAAAAAACCATTTCTGTTCTTTAGAAGCTGTTTGAAATTAATACCACCTTCACTTCTGTTAGCTGAGTAGTATATAACTCTTTTTCTTCCCTTAAAATTATTTATTATCTGTTTTAGCATACTTGTTTTTCCTACACCAAAATTACCTTCTACAAACCATACACCGCCTTTATTCATAGCACTATAAACTTTTTTCAATTCGTTGGAATATCCAAAAATTTCATCATCATATGCGCCTGGCTTAATTGAAAATGGGTTTTCTATAAATCCTAATTGTTCATACCAAATATCCATAAGTATCACCTTTAATCTTCAAATTCCACATTGCATTCAGGACATTTCTTATCATCCTCAGCAATTAGAGCTCCACAATTTGTACAGAAATTATCACAATCCTTGCACCTGTAATATTGTCCAATCTTCACAAGTTTAGATTCACATTCTTCACAAAGATTTGCTTCAATTTCATCCTCATCGTCAACTTCATAGACTTCAGTTACATCCATCCTTGTTGCAGTTTTTATCTCATCAAGATCCATTATTTCTGATTTGCCAGCATCATATTTATATTGTGCAAGCCTATAATTATTTGTTATAAAATTTTTCAGGTCTCCTTTTGAAATTTTGTATAATTGCATGATTTCTTCGTCTGAAAGTATTTCTTCATAATCATCACCAAGTCTATCTTGGATTATCTGCAATGCTTCATCAGATTCTAAGTTTGGAAGCTTTATTACTCTATTTCCTATCCTGCTTTTGATGCTTTCTGGAAACTTAACCTTTGAATAATTTTTTCCTGTGAATACAACACTTTTTAAGTAGTTTTGATCAAAATAATATTTTATCCTTTCCCAGTTTCGCTGTGTCATTGATTCAATATTATCTAGAAGAAGTATCAGATTTTTTGGTTTTTTTCCCATGATTCCACTTCGAACTTTAGCTGCACCTTTTAGAAGGAGTTCAACATTTATTGTCTTTTGGACCTTATTAGCATCGACATATATAACTTTGCCATGACCTCTAAAGTTCTCAATTGCGTGCCTAAGAAGTGATGTCTTACCTCTTCCTTTTGCACTTTCTATAAAGATCATATTGCTTGATAGAATCCTATATATTATCTCTTTTTCCTCTTCCTCTCTTCCAATAAGTTGCCTTGGCTCATCTGATATTGGATCAATCAAGAAAGGGTTATCATCAAAGTCATATTGTTCGTACCATCTGTCTTCCACATAAACCACCTGTAATAGATATAATATTGTTGAAGAACAAGTAATATATAAAGTTAATTATTTTTTATTATTTTAAAGTGATGATTTAATTCAATATTCGTTGAATCGAGGATAAAACACCCATTATTTTTTATTTTTCTTACTATCTTTCATTACAATTGTCCTATAAGGGAAAGGAATTTCAATACCTTCACTATCAAATCTTTTCTTCACACTTTTCAAAAGATCTGTATAGATTATCCATGAATCACTAGGATTCTTCACCCAAACATAAGCTCTAATATTAACTGAAAAATCTCCAAGAGATATAACTTTTATTGGGACATCCTCTTCGCCCGAATCTTTCTCTTTTTTTGTCCTTTGATCTGTCCAAAGAGGATGCTTTTTAACTTCGCTTCTTATTATTTTTATTGCTTTATCAACATCACTATCATAACTTATTCCAAATTCCACATGTTTTCTTATTCTTTCATCACCAATAGAAAGATTCTCGATAGTCTCATTTGAGATAATATTGTTAGGTATTATGTATCTTTTATTCTCAAAATCCTTAACAGTTGTATGTCTAAGATTTATATCCTCTACAACACCATAAATATTTCCTTGAGTCTTTATCCAATCACCAACTCTAAATGGCTTGAATATTACTATGAATATACCACTTACTATGTTACTAAACGCTTGTTGTGATGCGAAACCTATTATTATCGCAAGGATTCCTGCTCCGGCAAATACGCTTACCGCAAGAGATCTTAATGAAGGTACAAGATATATGACTAAACCCATACCAATCAAATATATCAAACCAGTAATACTATTTTTAAAGAATCTATAACTTGTGGCATCAACTTTTAAAAATTTTGTAGATATATCAATATGTTTTTGCATCCACTTTCGAAATATTGCTGAAATAATTAAAGTGAAAAATAGAACAAACACTATAGGAATAATATTCCATTGCATCAAGAACGAGATATCTACCATAATAAATAAATATGAAATTATATTTATAAGCTTTTAGTAATTGTGATGGTGATGCTCTTTTCTTATATGAAGCTCTTTTATGTGCTCAACCTTGTTTGTGACCAGTTTTGTTATATCTTGACTTATATCCTCTAACATAAGACTTACATGTTCTCCACCTAAAAAATGAGGAAGTATAACATAATCAGCACCAGAATCATATAGCTCTAATGCTTCATCGACATCCATACAAGTTACAAATATAGGAGTTTCTTCATTTACTGCTTTCACTTTTTTTACAAGCATCATATTTTCACGTATTTCAGGTATGGTAGAAACTACCATCTTAAGATCTTTAAAATCGATCTTTTCAAGTATCTCCATATCACCAATGTCACCATATATACAATTTATGTGCTTTCTAACAAGTTTCTTTATTATGTCCGGATTAAAATCTACAACGAGAATCCGGTCACTTAATTTCTTTAAACCTTTAAATATTGCATACCCTATTCTATCATAACCTATAAGAAGAACGTCATGTTTTTTTTCATCACTGAAATTATGAAGCACATGTTTTTCAGTTATTAAAAAATTGAATATTTTCAAATAAGATCTTATTGAATTATAGATTCCTGCACTGAACTTTATAAAATATGTTGAAACCATTATTGTGATAGTTGCAACCATTATTGTTAGGCTTAAGAATTCTGAACCTATATGACCTTGTGCATATCCAAAACCTATTATTATAAGTGCGAATTCTGAAATCTGTGCAAGACTTATCGCTGTTATAAAAGAGGTTCTTTTCTCATATCCAAAAAGTGCTATAAGTATAAAGTTGAACAATGTTTTGATTATTATCGTAAAAAATGTCAGTACAATTATTGGCACTATAAGTTTTGATATATCTCCAAATACCAATTGTACACCTAACGCTACAAAAAAAACTGTTGCAAAGAAATCTTTTAAGCTTCGAACCCTACTTGCTATCTCTAGATTGTAAGGTAAGTTACCTAGACTGACACCTGCAACAAAGGATCCTATCGCTATAGAAAATCCGAGTATCTCAAAGATTATAGAAAATGTGAATGCCACTGCTACACTAACAAGGAATAATAGTTCTGGACTTTTTGCTGCAAACTTGAATATCTTTGGAAATATCACTTTTGAAGCAATCAGTGCGAAAACTATGAGCAAGAATAATATTATCAATGAAAGCATCATTGTTTGTAATGAAAAATCGTTTAATGACCCAAGAATAGATATTGCAAATATTGCAAGAATGTCTTGCATAAGTAAAAGACCTATTATTATCCTTCCATGAAGACTATCAAGCTCTTTTTTGTCTGAAAGAATCTTTATCACTACCATCGTACTGCTAAATACTAAGATGAGTGCGATGTATACTGCTTCAAGCTTGAAATATCCAAGGAGTGCCGCTGTGAAAAATCCCAAACCGAAAAGCGATGCAAACTGTATGAGACCGCCAAGAGTTGCAACGTTTCCAATATCTCTTAATTTTTTTAGTTCAAGCTCTAAACCTACTGTAAAAAGAAGGAAAGCTATACCTATCTCTGATAAGGTTCTTATTATATCTCCATTATCTATTATTCCAAGGATTGGACCAAATATTGCACCAGCCAAGATATATGCAGGTATTATTGGTTGTTTTAGAAGTCTTGCGACATAACCAAACGTGCTTGCAAGAATTATTATTAGACCTATATCAAAAAAAAATTCATCCATAAATTGATTCTAGATTGAAGGATTTATAAGGTTTTTGGCAAAGTGTTTATAATTATTTAGTAGTTACATTTCAAAAAACTTTTATATTAGAATTGATTTGATGACTTTATGAGCGGCATAATTCTTCCTTTCAAAAAGGCCGAAGATAGTAACAAAGAGAATCCTAAGCTAGTTGATTATGAATCACATCTAAAGAAAAGACCTGATAATCTTGCAAGTGCAAAATATGAAATATTTGAATCACCTCTCTTTCCTAAAATCAGGTTTCACGGAATATTTACTGAAAGAGAATCATCAAAGCATGCAATTGACATAATAAGAAATAGACTTGAAGATAAGATTGATGAATCTTGGATAATAATCTACAAAGGAAACAACTATTCAGAACATCCAATTCCCGAATATGAATCACTTGAAGACATATCCAAGATAAAAGGCTCAAGAAGTCTTAATTTATTTCTTCATCCTGTTAGTGAAAAGATAATAAGTGAAGGACTTTTTGATATTAGTGAAGCACAAACAAGTTATTTCTTGTATCTAAGAAACAAAGGAGTCAATCCAGAAGAGATATTAAGATATGTTGAAAAAAATATAAAAAACAGAGATTACTATAGATTGATAGAAAGAATAACAAATAACATTGAAAAGCATCCAAGCTTAGGGAACAAAGAAATGGTATACTATTCGAAGCTTTTTAAAGAATTATCTGATCTCACAAATTATTTCAGTCAAAAAGAAATGAAAAGACACCTAAATATAAAATGGTTGAGAAATGTTATTATTTGTGCTCCAGAAGAATATAAGGATACTTTCTTTATGGATTCTAAACCAAACTTAGATGAGATTTTTATACGCGGTAATACTTACCTAAACGATCTAAACTTTAATTATTTGATAGATCAAAATGATCCTGAAATAATTGGAGAAGCTTATGCATTTACAGGAAATAATCCTATAAAAAGAGAACTTGTAAGATTGAAAGCTAAAAATGCCAATAGGAAAACTAATAAAGCACCATTTTTTTCTATTTGATTTATGAAAGAATATCTAGATATTGTTAATGACAATGATGAGGTGATTGGAAAGCGTCTTAGAAGCGATGCACATGAAAGACAGCTTCTTCATAGAGTTAGCTTGATATTCTGTTTTGAAGATGAAACCGAAAAAAAATTATTGATTCAAAAAAGAAGTGAACTTTGTGATGTTGCACCATCAAAACTAAGTATTCCTGGAGGTCATGTAAATAGTGGAGAAAACTATAAATCTGCCGCAGTAAGAGAATTTCTTGAAGAAGAAAATGGTAAAAGCGACCTTTTTGAATGGTTTAAGTTCAAAAGTTCAAGTGACGGAAGCCCAAAATTTGTAACTGTTTTCAAAACATATAATAAAGGCCCTTTCATAGATCAAGAAGATGAGGTTGAAGAATCTTATTTTAAAGATATGAAAAACCTACAAGAAGACGTCTTACAAAATCCTAAAGAGTATACTGAGATTATAATCGATTCTTTTAAACAAATATTTAAATAATCAAGAAAGTGTGTACCATTTATGATAAATTGGTCAATGATATATATAATGATTGCACTCATCTGTTTCTTATTCATAGTTTATGGAGTTTCTGGAATCCAAAGATTTATTTTTGAATCCATCCTTCTTATATCATTGATTCTTGCTGCTTGGTATCTATATAAATTTATTATACATGAACACCTAAAATTTTAGAATATTATCAAATCTGCTGATCATTTAATGATTCTCGTAAAAGTATGGCATGCTTATCTGTTGCTCTACCATCGCCTATCTCATCAGCTATCTTTATTGCACGTTCCGCATATTCTAACAACCTTCGAGGGTTACCTTTTGAAAAATCATAGATCATACTTAACGCTTGGACAGATATCAAGTCTTTACTATCTAATCTTGTATGTACAAGCTCTATCGAGTTCTCTTTAGATATTTTGTTGAGATTTATTTTATTTTTTACTTCGATTAAAGAATTAGGATTTATTAGTATGAGGTTCTTGATATTTCCAGACTTGTAATAATTCATTATCTCATTTACTTCCTTATTATTCATCTCATGTGCTTCATCAAGAAATAATACTGAATCTTTTGGCATCTTACCAAATAATCTAAGTAGAAAAGGAACTCTTTTTTGGATCAATCTTTTTATGCTGATCGATCCGTCTACTCTGCTATGACTAAAATATGTTGAGTTTTTGTATTTTCTAAGAAGTTTTTTTATCAGAGTTGTTTTCCCACTGCCAAATTCGCCGTATATTGCCCATATGCTTTTCTTGTGCTCTATATCACTTTGAAGTTTTTTTATTTCTTCAGTGAACCCAATCAGTATTTCTGAATCAGGTTTTATTGATAATGGGTTGGACTTGAATCCATGTTTTTCGAACCAGTTCTTTTTCATCTTAACCAAATAATGCCATACATCTTGGACATTCCCTATCATCTTTTGATACTTTCTCACCGCAAGAAGTGCAATAAGTATCGCATCTTCTACATCTCCATTTTCCATAGACTTCTTCAAGCCTTAAACCGCAAGAATCACATACATCACTTGCTTTATTATCCATTTCATGTTTCATATATTCAAGCTCTGGGTTTTTTGAATGCATTATCCTAAGCTCTTCCATGAAATTTTTTAGGTTTTTTGATTTCTCATATAATTCTTCAATATCAACTCTTGATAGATCGCCTTCTGATCTTGAAAGATAAATATTATAGGCTTGTTCTGGAGTGAATCTTTCTAGATCTATTATTCTTTAACCTATCCTGCTTTGGATGCTTTCATTTTCTGGCAATTCACTATTTGAGAACACTACGCTTGTGATGAAATCCTTATCATAATGATATTTTATACGTTCAAGATTCCTGTCTGTCAAGGTATTACAATTATCCATTATCAGAATGAATCCTTTTTTTCTGATTATTTTCTCATAGATCTTCTTTGATGTAACTATTGGTTTTTCTATATCCTTATTCTTACTAAAACCATTGGCATCTATGTAAAGTATCCTATAATCTTTTTTTAGGTTTTCTATCAATTTCCGAATCAGAAATGTTTTCCCTACACCTTTTTCTCCTTTTAGAAAGCACATAGAATTACTTGTTGCAAAATAGTTTAGGTCTTCAAACTCTTTTGCTCTTCCAATCATTTCCCTAATCTTATCTTTTAATGGGTCTGGGTTGAAGGGGTCTGCCATTTTTTTAGAATCCTCATAGTGCCACCCCTATTAAATGAAAAATAATAAGTTTTAATATATAAAACTATTGAAAAAAAAGTTTTATTTTGAGTTGATCCATTCAAGAACTGTTCGAACCATTGTTCCAGTGCCACCTTTCTTGAAATAATCCTTGTTTTCATAGCTATATGCTGTCCCTGCGATGTCAAAGTGCATCCAAGGAGTATCGTTTACGAACTGTTTTAGAAGTGCTGCCGCAGTTATTGTTCCTGCTGCTCCTTTTGCCCAACCCAAGTTTTTAAAATCTGCTAGTTCACCTTTGACACTTTCTTCATGCTCTTCATAAAGAGGCAGCTGCCAAACCTTTTCTCCAGTATTTTTTGATACTTTGAAAATATCTGAATATAACTCATCCTTATTTGTTACTACAGCAGTTATGTTATGGCCAAGCGCGGTTATTACAGCTCCAGTAAGAGTTGCAAAATCGAGTATTAGTTCTGGCTTTTCTTTCTGTGCAAAAAATAGTGCGTCTGAAAGTATCATTCTTCCTTCTGCATCAGTATTTGCTATCTCAACTGTCTTCCCATTTGCCATTTTAATTATGTCTCCAGGGTAATAGCTTGTTGAGCTTACCATGTTCTCAACTAAAGGAATGTATGCTATCAGGTTCTTTTTTACTTTTAGCTCGCTTGCTGCAAGCATTATTGAGAGTGTTGTTGCGGCTCCACCCATATCCATCTTCATATCTTCGATGTAACCTGTTGGTTTTAGGTTGTATCCTCCACTGTCAAATGTTACTCCTTTTCCAACTATTGCAATATGTTCTTTCTTTTTCAATGGAGTGTATTCAAGTTTTAATAGTCTTGGTTCATGCCTTGCTCCTTGACCAACTGCTATTATTCCGCCAGCTCCTTTTTTCTCAAGCTCCTTTTTTCCTATTACTGTGATCTTAAGCTCTTTTCCTAATTTTTTTGCGATGTCCGCAAAAGTTTTTGGATTTATCACACTTGGAGGCTCATTTATCAAGTCCCTTACTATAAATACATTTTTTACAATAATACTTAATTTTTTGAAGTCTTTTTCTGCATTCTTATAATCTAAATAAAATTCTATGAGCTTTGCTTTCTTTTTTTCTGATTTGTACTTATTGAATTCATAGGTTGATAATAATAATCCTTCCATCAAAAAATAATTCTCTTCATCTTTTAATGGAGTTTTTATGATGACGCTTTTTTCTGCATCTTTTAGAGAATTATATATACTTGAACCAAGTTTTCTTAGTTTCTCATTATTAAGCTCACTTTTTTTCCCTAAACAAACTAAAAGTTCCTTGTTTGGTATTAGTTTAAGAGTTCCATATTTTCCATCTACTAAATCCTTGTATTCCTTGTCTACTTTGTCATAGAAAAATCTTGTTTTTATCCCTGTGATATTTTTATTCAGCTTCATAGTCTTTTCTTACTCTTTTTGTTTTTTTAAAGCTATGGTTTTTACATGCACAAAGTTAAAATTTTAACAATATAATATTTTGTGCGTGTAAACTTGAATTATGTAAACACTAAATGATTAGTAAACCTTTTGTGTGCAAAAGTTGAAAATTTTACATAATTCATTGTTTTAGTATTCTTAGATAATTATTTATATATATAATTAAAACTAAAATAAATGGTAGTTTATGAACCTAGAGAAGATAGTTTTTTGATTGTTGACGCTGCTAAGAAACGAGTATTTGGTGATGTTTTGGAAATTGGTGTTGGTTCGGGATATGTTTCAAAAGAGATGTCTAGATTAGATTCTGTTAAAAAAATCGTTGGAGTCGATATAAATCCTAAAGCAATTGAGTATGCTAAAAAAAATAATTCTGATAAGAAGATAGAATATATTGAAAGCAATCTTTTTGAGAACGTTTCGGATGAGTTCGATTTTATTGTTTGTAACCCTCCTTACTTGCCTGATGAAGATTTCTCTGATCCTGCTCTTTTTGGAGGGAAAAAGGGTTATGAGTATATTGAACGAATGATTCCTTTATCGCTTTCTCATCTTAAGGATAGTGGTGAGTTAATTCTTCTTTTTTCAAGCTTGACAAATAAGGTTGAGGTTGATAGGATTGTTGAAAAGAACATGCTACAAAGTGAGCTTCTTGAGGAGAAATATATTGGGAGTTTTGAAACACTTTACGTTTATTCAATAAGGAAAAGAAAAGAATTGATACAACTAAAAAAATTAGGTGTTGAACCAGTCTTCTTTAGGAAAGGTAAACGAGGTTTTATATTCACAGGTTCTTATGAAGGTAAAAAGGTTGGTATAAAGATAAAGAATACCCATGCTGAAACTGATTCAATTTATAATGAAGTGAACATGCTAAAAAAGGTAAATGAGCTTTGTGTTGGTCCAAAACTTCTTTGGTCTAATGAGGACATTGTTGTTTATGAATTTTTTGAGGGTGTTAGTATTGGTGATTGGATTGTTGATAAAAATAAGGATAAAGTTATTGATGTTTTACGAGAAGTTTTTGATGAATTAAGAATTTTAGATATTAATAAGCTTGATAAGAAAGAGATGAGTCACCCTCATAAGCATGTCTTGGTTAGTGATAAAGGAAATATCTGTCTTATAGACTATGAAAGATGTAGGTTGAGTGATAATTTGAGCAATGTGACTGGTTTTTGTCAGTTTGTAACAAGCAGTCATTTTGGTGAATCTTTAAAGAAAAAAGGTATTATTATTGATAAGGAAGAAATTATTAAGCTATCTAAAGAATATAAGAAAGATTATAGTGATGAAGCTTATCATAAATTGATTAAGCTTATAAAAAACAGTTGATTAAGTGATTTTTATGGAAGTAAAGCTTAAGATTAAAAAAAGCGTTGAGGAAAACGCTGCTGAATATTTTGACGCTGCTAAAAAAGCTAAGAAAAAGGTTGAAGGTGCTAAAAAAGCACTTGTTGAGAGCTTGAAGAAACTTGAAAAGGAGAAATTGAAGCAGGAAAAGCTTGAAAAAGAGCTTGATAAGCCTAAAATTGAGAAGAAAAAGCAATGGTTCCATAAGTTTAGATGGTTTATCACAAGTGAAGGCTTTCTTTGCGTTGGTGGTCGTGACGCCACAACTAATGAAATTATTGTGAAGAAACATGCTGAAAAGGAAGATATAGTGTTCCATACTGACATGGCTGGTTCACCATTTGTCGTATTGAAAGATGGTAAGAAAGCAGGTGTTGTGTCTTTACAGGAATGTGCTGATTTCACCGCTGCTCACAGTAAAGGTTGGAAGATGGGTTTAGCCACATTGAAAGTTTTTTATGTGGATAGTTCTCAAGTCACTAAAGAGGCTCAAAGCGGTGAGTATTTGCAAAAGGGTAGTTTTATGATACGTGGAAAGACTAATTATGTTGATCCTACCATGAATTACGCTGTTTGTGTTCATGAAGGTTTTGCTATGGGTGGACCTGTTAAAGCTGTTAAAAAGCATTCTAATTATGTTGAATTGATCCAAGGTGACGAAAAAACTAGCGATACTGCTAAGAAGCTTAAGAAATTACTAGATTATGATGACGTTGATGATCTTATCAGAGCTCTACCTATCGGTTGCAAGATAAAAAAATAGATTCTAAAAGAAAAGATTTATATATTTTAACATTACATTTACATTACTATGGTAATGGATACTCTTCAAATAAGATTAAGTCATGGACTTGTTGAGAGAATTGACAATTTAGTTGAAACAGGATTATATTCTAATAGATCTGATGTGATTAGAGATGCTGTTAGAACTCTAGTTTTAAAGAATCAGATAGGATCTACTCCTAACACAGGTGATTCTGTTAAAGAAGTAAGAGAAATCAGAAAGAAGCTATCTAAAGATGTAAATAGTTTTAAAGACATTGAAGAAATAAATAAGCTAGGTGATTAATCCTTCTGGTTTATGAACTTTAATATATTTTTTTGCGAATTTAATAAAATCATTATCTCTTGTTATTAATGTACAATTTTTTCTTATTGAAATTGCTAGATGTATACAATCGAAAAAACTTATTTCATAATTTGAATCTTTTTCGAATTTTCTTGCTAAATCATAATCTTCTTCTTTTGCTTTAATAAATTTAAAACTTGATTCATTTTTTAAAAAATTTTCGCGTTCTACATATTCAATAGGATTTAACTTATATTTTAACTCTTTTAATATGAAACCTGTATAAATTATAATATCATTAGACCTGATAATTTTTGCTATGAATTCTTCAGCTATTTTCCAATATGGAACTCCTTTTGTATTATCACCTTCTTTCTTGAAAAGGTTCAACCAAATACAAGTATCAACATAAAATTCTTTTTTCACTTATTAATTATTGAAAATTCAATTTAAAAGCTTCACGCGTGAATGTCTAGTGAATAAATGATTAATATGCAGTTAGTGCATAGATTAAGATTCTAAATTTATGTAAATTATTATGCGGCAGTTGATGCTATTAAAGGGCTTTTGAAATCTGAATTTATGAATGCAGGTAATTTTTCTTTAATTATTTTATTGTTATAAGTGAATTCAAGTGTGATAATTAAATAATTCCTATAATTTTTAACTTCTAATTCTACTTCACTCATCTCCATCAATGCTTTTTTAGAAATCTCTTTATTCAAAGTATGTAAAAATTTATATGCATCGATAAGTTCTAAATTTACTAATTGCTTATTTTTATCCATATCAATAATTAGATCTTCTGAAACTTCAATACTTTCTTTAACTTGTTTAGAGGATTCATAGATTGTTAAAATATCTCCATCAGGATCATATGATGCATTAAATTTCTTTTTCATTTTAATTTAGATAAGATCATAATTGTTTTATTTGTTCTTTTAATTCTGGAAGCTTATTTTTTATGATATTCCAAACAATATCTTTATCTACCTTAAAGTATTGATGTATTACAACATTCCTAAAGTCTTTAATTTCTTTCTAGGAAACATTTTTGTTTTCATTTTTGAATTCTTCACTTATTTGAGAACTTGCTTCACCTATTATTTCTAGATTTCTACAGACAGCATCAAATACTAGTGAATTTTCTAAAAAATCATCTTTATTCATTTCTTTAACATATTCTTCTATCTTATTTATAGAATCTAGAATATCTTCTAAGTAAACTTCAAATTTTCGTATCATATTTTACCCCTTCTAGTATATAGGGTTTCAATGCATTTTTGACTAAATGAGGTTTTACTAGATCTATCTTTTTATTGAATAGCTCTTCAAGAAAATGCAATGCACCCATATAATCATCGAATAATCCTCTTCCTTCTTCAAATTCTACTAAGAAATCTATATCACTTGATTTTTTTTGTTCATCTCTTGCAAATGAACCGAATAATGTGAGAGTTTTCACTCCTAATTTCTTTAGAGTTTGCTTATTTTTTTCTATTTCTTCTAGGATTATTTCTTTTGTCAAGTTTTCCATAGATTAAAAAAGGATTAAAATTTATTTAAATATTGCTATTTTTTAGAAGTTTATTATAAAAAAAAAAAGAAAAAATAAAATAAGCTGTTAAGCTTATTCGATTCTAACAGAGTCTTTTGATACTACAACTAGGCTAGCTTCTGATCCACTTAAGTCATATGACTCGTATTGTGAAACAACTCTTGTAGCTCCTTGTGTATCAACAGCGCTGTAACCTGCAACTAGCATAGCTGTTTTTCCGCCTTGTTCGTAAAGCTTAATCATAGCTTTACCAGCTTCGAAACCTTCTGCGCAGTCTACTGGGTTACCCATTAGTTCTTTAGCAACGATGTTTGCACATGGTCCACCAACAACAATCATGTTTCTTGAACCAACAGTTACATCTGTGTCTAGAACTCCTAGTCCAACACCGATTGGGTTAACTTGTTCAGTTGTAACATCTCCGCCGCTTGAACCAACAACTGATGTTCCTTGTGACTTAACAACGATTGTTGCTTTTTGTTGTTCACTTGGAATTGATAGTTCAAAGCTGCTTCCTGATCCAAATTGGTCTTCTGGTACTGATACAACCATACCATAATCAGTTACATAAGTATAGTCTTTTGTACTGATTGATGTACCATCTACTGTAAGCTCATCTGCTTCTTCATCATCAGCTGCACCGAAATAATCGTTGTTTGAATCAGCATAGAATACTACCTGTTCTCCATTAGGGAAATCCATTATATATCCTGTTGTGTTTGTTCCTAAAGTAGGTGTTGCATCTGCTGCAGCTGGAGGTGTAACAGTAATTTCTTCTGAATCAATCTTGATTTTGAAATCTGTTGCAGTACTTGCATAAATTTCATCATCTCCATCTTGATACCAAATTCCATCATTACCTGTAGTACCATCTGCTACAAACCAAACTTTTGATGTTTCTTCTGTTCCAACAACTAGATAATCACCGTCCATTTCAAAAACAATACCATTTGCATCTGTTGTTATATTTCCTTCACCATCATTCAACTTACTGATATCATCATTAACTGTGATTTCAAGTGTTTGATAATTTGAGGTTTCTAGTCCTGCAAATTCAACTGATACATAATCATTTGGGAAGGTTATTGCTTCTCCAATTGCTAAAGCTGCTCTGTCTTCTGCATCTACAACATCAAGGTCATCTCTTGTAATTTTTTGGATTAGACCAACATATTGTGAACCTGAAGTACTCATATCAATGTCCCACCAGAAGTCTGCTTCGTCTTCGTCTGAAGATTGTCCAAACATCTCTGCTGATTTTCCACTTTCTGCTGATTCAGTTATTTCTGCACCAAGCTTTAATGTAGCTGAATTATCTGTTGCTCCATCTATATAGAAATATGATTTAAGTTCAACTTCAAAATCATCTGCATCATCAAATTTAACTTCAGTACCGATTGAATTAAGTGTTTTGATCTGTCCATCTACTTCTACTAGAACCGCTCCATCTCCAACTCTTTTTAGTGTGACAAGTCTGTTATCTACAGTTACTGAGTCTCCTTCTGCCATATAGAATTCTTTTGAAGCTTCTACATTCATTGCATCATCAGCTGGGAATGAAGTTACTTTAAGAGTCTTTCCTAAAAACTTAAACTGGATGTCATCATCATGAGTACCATCTCCAACATATGAACGATCAAATCCATCATCGAAATATACCCTGTATGTAATTGCATCTTCATCTACTGTAACATAAACGTCGCCATCAAAATCTTCTTCTGTAAGAGATGTTGCTGGCATCATTGAACCTAATGCGATTTCAACTTCGTCGTGATAATCAATATCCGCATCTTCGAAATCGAATGATGAGTCTACAAATCCATCTAACTTTGTTTCTTTTAGTGAAAGATCTGCTGCTGGCCATGCAGTATTTAGTGGAAGGTCATCATAATCTTCTCCACCAGTTACAGTTACGCCTGTACCTGTTGCTGATACTGATGTTTCACTTGTTGCTGCTGCTTGTAGGCTAGCTGCGATGTCGATTGCTCCTACAACGTCTGATGTTGCTGCGTTTGTTCCTACTACAACAACTGTGTCGCCGATTTTTCCGTCCATTACAAATGGTTCTGGATAGTCAGCAAGGTTAGCTGCAGTAGCTCCCATTAGTGTTGCACCAAGCATTGTTACGCCTGCTGTTAATGCAACAACTTTTTTAATTGCTTTTCTCATTTTCATTGTATCTAAACACCTCCGTGTTTATGGTTTTTTTTTGTTTGTTTAGACTTTACTTGTTTAGGCATAT
>PKTL01000072.1 GCA_002867475.1 Candidatus Woesearchaeota archaeon | reverse complement strand
CAAAGAGATGCTAAAATACTGCAAGACAACAAAAGAAGTCAAGCAGATACTGAACAACAAGGAAGTTCTTGTTGACGGAAAAAGAAGAAAAGATGAAAGGTTTTTAGTAGGACTGATGGATGTTATCACAATACCATCAACAAAAGAAAGCTTTAGGATAGTCTTCTCAGACAAAGGACACCTATCCTATGTGACAATAGATAATAAAGAATCAAAGTTTAAGCTTTCAAAAATATCAGGAAAGACACTTATCAAAGGTGGAAAGTTCCAGCTTAATCTGTCAGATGCAAGAAATATCAACATAGCAAAAAATGACTATAAAGTTGGAGACACACTACAAATAGAAGTTCCTTCACAAAAGATCCTAAAACATTTCAAGCTTGATGTAGGATCAAACATAATGCTTACAGGTGGTAGCCACGTAGGAAAAAATGGAGAGCTAAAGACAATTGTCGGTAAGACTATAACCTTTGTAACATCTCAAGGTGACGAGTTCGAGACAAAAATCGAGCACGCATATGTCATCGGAGACAAGAAATCTGCAATAAAAACCGAGGAGTGATCAAGATGAACCAAATGAAAGAAATCAGAATTGACAAGGTAACCTTGAACTTCGGAGCAGGAAAAGATCATAACCTGTTGAACAAAGGAATAAAGCTTCTAGAAATAGTATCAGGAGTTCCACCAGTACAGACAACAACAGACAAAAGGATTCCAGGATGGGGCTTAAGGCCAGGATTACCTATCGGATGCAAAGTCACTCTAAGAGGGAAAAAAGCAGAAGAATTACTATCCAGACTGATAAAAGCAAAAGACAACATAATACCTAAATCCTCATTTGATAACTCAGGAAACATATCATTTGGAATACATGAATATATAGACATTCCAGATGCAAAATATGACCCTGACATAGGGATAATCGGATTGCAGGTATCAGTCACCCTGAAAAGACCAGGATTCAGGATAAAGAACAGAAGTGTGAAGAAATCCAAGATAGGAAAACCACACATGATAACACAAGATGACGCAATGAATTTCCTAAACGAAAAATTTGACGTCAAACAAGGTGAATAATAATGACTACAAGCGATCATAGAAAAGTATTGAAACAAATAGGGAAAAAACCAGGTAAACTGGCAAAATTCCAAAAGCACAACGTACCAAAAGAAAGATCCTGTGGCATAGCAACGAAGAAATGCAGAAGATGCGGAAGAACAAGAGCACACATAGACAAGTATGGGATGGACCTATGCAGACAGTGCTTTAGAGAAGTCGCAACTGAAATCGGATTCAAGAAATATTATTAGGTGAATAAAAAATGGCAATGAACGATCCAATGGCAAATATACTAAGCCACATACAGAACTATGAGAAGATCGGCCGAAAAGAAGTTCTCCTCAACCACTCATCAAACGTCATCAAAGAGGTTTTAAGAGTATTGAACGAGAACAGCTACATCGGAGACTTCGAAGAAATAGATAATGGTAAAGGGGGGTTAGTCAAGCTAAACCTACTGAACAACGTTAACAAATGCGGAGTGATAAAACCAAACTTTCAAATAAAGAAAGTTGAATTCGACAAGTTCGAAAAAAGATTCCTACCAGCAAAAGGATTTGGAATACTTATAGTATCAACATCACAAGGCATAATGACAAACGAGCAAGCAAAAGAAAAAGGAATCGGCGGAAAATTGCTCGCATACTGTTATTAAGAGGAATTGAAGATGAAAGTAGAAAAACTAGAAGACAAGACATCAATTCCTGAAGGCGTGAATCTATCTTATGAAGGTGGAATAGTCAAAGTTACAGGACCTAAAGGCGAAGTAACAAAAAAGATGTTTTATCCTGGAATGAAGATAGAAGTTACAGATGGTGAAGTTGTGATATCATACGAAAAAGCGACAAAAAGAGAAAAGAAGATGATATTCACATACACAGCTCACATCAAGAACATGTTCAAAGGAGTCACTGAAGGACACAAATACGAGCTAAAGATTTGCTCAGGGCACTTCCCAATGAACGTTGCAGTATCAGGCGATACTCTAACAGTAAAGAACTTCATCGGAGAAAAGGTTCCAAGAACACTTAAGCTAAAAAACGGCGTTGATGTCAAAGTGAACGGAGACATAATCATAGTTGAGAACATAAACAAAGAACTTGCCGCGCAAACAGCAGCAGATATAGAAACAATTACAAAAAGAAAAGGATTCGATACAAGAATCTTCCAAGATGGTATCTATATAATCAGCAAGGACGGCAAGTCAATGGGTAACTAAAATGAAAGCGCTAATAGATATAAAAAAGAAGATCCAAAGCAAGCTTCCAAAGTTCTCAAGAAAAGATTCACACAAGAAATCAAGGCTTGGGAGTAAATGGAGAAGGCCAAAAGGACTTCAGAATAAGATGAGGTTGCAAAAACGTGCACATAAGCCTATTGTGAAATCAGGCTATGGAACTCCAGCAACCCTAAGGCATACAGATGATAAAGGATTAAGAAGCATCACAGTATCATCAATGAAGATGCTAAAAACTATCGATGCAAAAATAGAATCAGTAGTCGTATCAAAAACAGTATCAAAAAAGACGCTAGCAGAAATGCTACAATACTGCATTGACAATAAGATAACTGTAGACAATCTTGATGCATCAAAGAAAGTAGCTGAGATAAAAAAAGCATTCGAAGAGAAAAAGAAAGCTAAATCTGACAAAGTGAAAGCAAGAGATGCAAAGAAAGCAGAACTGGACAAGAAATCCAAAGAAGCTGAAAAGAAAGCGAAAGAAGAAGAGAAGAAAGCTACTGAAGATAACAAAGAAGAGAAGGCTGAAGAGAAAGCCAAAGAAGAGAAGAAGGAGAAGGATAAAGTTCTCACTTCCAAGAAAGCATGAGGTTAAGATAAGATGAAACTAAATAACCAAAAAAAGCTTGCAGCAAAGATCTTCAAAGGCTCACCTAAAAGAGTTACACTTGACACTTCAAAGCTTGACCAGATCAAGGAAGCGATTACAAAGTTCGATATCAAAGGCTTGATATCAAATGGTGTAATCACAGAGAGACCTAAAAGAGGAGTGAGTCGAGCAAGAGCAAGAAAAGCACAAGAACAAAGAAAAAAAGGTAGACAAAGCGGTCCAGGATCCAGATCCGGAAAAAAGACAGCAAGAGTGCCAAAGAAAGAAGCATGGATGAATAAGATAAGACTTCAAAGAAGCTTCCTACAAGAACTAAAAGAAAAAGAGCTTGTAGAACCAAAGGTTTTTAGAGATCTTTACAGGAAAGCAAAAGGTGGTTTTTTCAGAAGTAGAAGACACATCAAAATCTACATGACAGATAATAACCTGTTCAGTAAGAAGGAGTAATAAAATGGTCCACGATAAAATTCAAAAAATACCTTTTAGAAGAAAAAGGGAACAGAAAACAAATTACAAAAAGAGGCTAGCACTCCTAAAATCCGGAAAGGAAAGATTAGTTGTGAGGGTATTCAACAAACATATCCTAGCACAGCTTATCAAATATTAACCTGATGGAGACAAGGTTATAGCTAGTGCATACTCAAAAGACCTAGAAAATCATGGATGGAAGCAATCACTATCAAACACAAGTGCTGCTTACCTTACCGGGTTACTGCTTGCAAAAAAAGTCAAAAAAGGAGAAGCAGTACTAGACACAGGTCTTCAAAGAGTTACAAAAGGATCAAAGATATATGCTTGCCTAAAAGGATGCATAGAAGGTGGATTGAAAATCCCAAGCGCAGAAGATGTATTCCCAAGCGATGAAAGAATCAAAGGAGAACATGTATCAGGCTATGCAGAAAAAGCAGCAAAAACACAATTCACAAAAGTGAAAGCAAAAGATATCGTAAAAGATTTTGAAGCTGCAAAAGCAAGCATAATGAAGGTGTAAAAATGGCAATTCAAGAATCAAACTCAAATGTAGACATCTGGAATCCAAAAACAGATACAGGAAAGAAAGTCTTGCATAAAGAGATAACAGACATAAATTCAGTTCTAGATTCAGGGCAACCAATTCTAGAAGCAGAAATAGTCGATGTTCTTTTACCAAATGCAGAAACAGAACTTCTTCTAATTGGACAATCCAAAGGTAAATTCGGTGGAGGTCAAAGAAGAGTTTTTAGACAGACACAGAAAAAAACAAAAGAAGGAAATAAGCCAAAATTCGCAACAATGGCAATCGTTGGAAACAAGGATGGAGTTGTTGGTATCGGATACGGAAAAAGCAAGGAAACAGTTCCAGCAAGAGAAAAAGCATACAGGAATGCTAAGCTAAACGTATTCAAGATAAGAAGGGGTTGCGGTTCATGGCAGTGCGGATGCGGAAATCCACACACAGTACCATTTAGGGTACAAGGAAAAGAAGGATCATGTGAGATCGAACTTATCCCAGCCCCAAAAGGAACAGGATTGAAAGTGGAAAAGGAATGCGCTAAAGTACTTGAATTTGCTGGAATCACAGATTGTTGGTCCAAGACAAGAGGGTCAACAAAGACAAAGATAAATCTTATCAAAGCATTAGAACAGGCATTAAGAAGCACAAGTCTCACAAAAGTGAAACATGACCTTGGAGAAAAGCTTAGCATAAAGGAAGGCGCAGTGAAATCTGAAAAGCCAACAGAGGAAAACTAAGATGAGCGACGCAAAAACTAAAGAAGCAAAACCTGTCAAGGAAACAAAGCCTGAAAGCAAGGAAGAATCAAAATCTGAACCTAAAAAAGCTGAAACAAAAACAAAAGCAAAAAAACTAGCTATTGTAAGGATCAGAGGAGAAACAGGTATCAGAAAAGAGATCAAAGATACTCTAGCTATGCTTAGACTATACAAGAAACATACTTGCGTAGTATATGATGTTACACCCTCAATTGTAGGAATGATACAAAAAGCAAAAGATTTCATAACATGGGGAGAAATAGATGACAAAACTCTAAAAGAGTTGACATCAAAAAGAGGTGTTAAGGATTCAAAAGGGGATCTTAAACCATTCTTTAGACTAGCACCACCAGTTGGTGGCTTCGAGCGAAAAGGAATTAAGAAACCATTCGCTAGCGGAGGAGTTCTTGGAAACCGAAAAGAAAAGATCAATGACTTGATCGCTAAGATGATGTGATTAACATGACAGTCAATAAAAGAAAGAAAAACAGTAGGCAATCAGGCAGCAAAACACACGGTTGGGGATCCATGAAAAAGCACAGAGGTGCAGGAAACAGAGGAGGCCGAGGAAGAGCTGGAAGTGGAGCTAAAGGTGACGCAAAAAAACCATCCTATAGAAAAGAACCAGTAGGAAAAATAGGTTTCAGATCACCTCTTATAAACCAAAAAGTTTCAACAATCAACCTTTCACTAATCTCACAAAGATTAGAGAATATGATAGAGAAGAAACAAGCTGTTAAAGGTAAATCAGGAATCGAACTAGACTTGACAAAACTAAAAATTGACAAGCTACTAGGTTCAGGAAACGTTTCTGAAAAGCTGATAATCACAGTAGGTGAAGCGTCAGCAAAAGCTATTGAAAAAGTTGAAGCAGCTGGTGGAAAAGTAACTGTTCTTTATGGCGGAGATGAATTTGAAGATTCAAATGACGACGCTGAAGAAGAAGCTGAAGAAAAAGAAGAGTAATTCTTCTAATTTTTTTTATTTCTATCAATTAATTTATATAATTATTTCAAATTCTAGAAAAGATGGTATATGAAGGAAACGCAACCAATCAAATATTAGAGCAAGCATTATTTTACAATCCTAAAAAATCAGTTGAAGAATATGGGATGCCTGAAGGATCGATAGAACAAGAAATTACATATTCCATAACTGATTCTTCTATTACAAGTGTAGTAAAAGATTTAAGTTCCAATACAGGTATTGAAAAAGCTTTAGAAAAATAAAATAAGTTATTTAATGTGAATAAATATTAGTAACTTTTATAAATAAACACTTAAATCAATTTAACATGTCATTATTAGATAATATAATTGCAGCTTTGCCAGAGGTACAAGCACCAACAGAAAAAAAGCTTGGATTCAAACCAAGGCTTAAATGGACACTTATAATATTAGTATTATTCTTCGTTATGGGATTAATCCCTCTTTTTGGACTTGGGAGTAACGCGCTTCAACAGTTTGAGATGGTAAGTTTGATTCTAGGAGCTGAATTTGGAAGCATTATGAGTCTAGGAATAGGACCTATAGTTACAGCAAGTATAATCTTGCAACTATTGAACGGTTCAGGAATAATCAAATTTGACACAACAAGCGCTGAAGGAAAGAAAAGATTCCAAGGAGTACAAAAAATCACAGCGATATTCTTTGTAGTTTTTGAAGCTATAATCTACGTGGTTATGGGAGGTCTTGCACCAGGAGCATTTTATGATCCAGTAACAAATGCTTTTTTGAGTGCTGCAACAGATACAACTATAGCACTTTCAGCATCAGCGGTAACAATGATAAAATTCGGATTGATTTTTCAATTGACACTTGGAGGGATCATAGTTATGTTTATGGATGAAGTCATAAGCAAATGGGGCTTTGGTTCAGGAATAAGCCTGTTCATCGCAGCAGGAGTATCAAAAAGCATAATGATCCAAGCATTCAACCCACTAAAACCAGAAGGATCAGAATATTCAATCGGTGCATTCTTCCAGATATTCCAATCATTATCAGCAGGAGATCCATCAACGGCTCTTCTAGCAGTATCAGCAATACTTGCAACAATAGCAGTATTTTTATTCAGTATTTATGCGCAGAGCATGAAGGTAGAGATACCTTTAAGTGTTGGAAGAGTAAGAGGTCACGCAATCAGATGGCCATTAAATTTCCTATACACAAGCAACATCCCAGTTATCTTGATAGCAGCTTTGATGGCTAACATACAATTATGGACAAGGCTTTTTGGAGGGGACAGCGCAAGTAATGCGGTAACTCCTTGGGTATCAGGAAACCAGATATTATCTATGATAATACAGCAAAAAACTTTACTTATTGGAATAATGCCATATTTGCAATCATTAGTATATCTATTGATACTTATGGGGGGATCGGTCATATTTTCAATTTTCTGGGTACAGACATCAGGAATGGACTCTAGATCTCAAGCAAAACAGATGATGGCATCAGGATTACAGATTCCTGGATTTAGAAAAGACCAGAGAATACTTGAAAGATTACTTGATAGATATATAGGACCACTTACAGTTATGGGCGGATTAACAGTTGGTTTCTTAGCAGGACTAGCAGACTTAACAGGAGCGCTTTCAAGAGGAACAGGAATCCTACTAACAGTAATGATCGTGTACAAGCTTTACGAAGACATCGCAAAGCAGCATATGTATGATATGAACCCTATGATGAGAAAATTCATGGGGAAATAAAACAACTGCCACCAGTCAGTTAACACATGGGGGTGAGTTATTATTCTAATAACTCACTTAGTGGCGTAATAAAAAATAAAAATAAAAAGATGGTATTGAACAACTTATTAGACCCAGTATTTGCACCAATACTAAGTCTACCTCCTTTTTGGGGAATATTGATAATCTCTTTTTTAGTAACTCTTCTAATAACTATAATCTATAAATTAGTTACAGATCAAGAAGTGATGAAAACATTGAAGGCTGACATGAAAGCCATGCAAAAAGAGATGAAAAAACTAAAGGATAATCCAAAGAAGATGATGGAAGTCCAAAAAAAAGCCATGGAAAAAAACATGCAGTACATGATGGCAAGCATGAAACCAACGCTTTTCACACTTATTCCAATCCTTATAATATTTGGATGGCTTAGCGGTCACTTAGCATATCATCCATTAGCACCAAACGATCCATTCGAACTAGTTGCAGATTTTGATAAAGGTTCAATTGGTGAAGCAAAACTAATAGTTCCAGAAGGAATAAAAATTTTGAACGATGCAACCCAAATAGTTGAGGATGAACAGATAACATGGGTGCTCGAAGGAGAACTCGGCGACTATAATGCCCAGATAGAATATAATAATAAGGTCTTTGATAAAAGGATTCTGATAAGCGAAGAAGTAGGGCAATATGCGGAAGTAAAGACTAAGATCTCTTCAGCAAATCTTGAAATGATAACATTATCAAATGAGAAGATAATTGGAATGAACCTTTTCGGTTGGAAAGTAGGATGGCTAGGAACCTACATAATATTCTCAATAATATTCAGTACAAGCTTAAGAAAGATACTGAAACTACATTAAGCAGATGGTATTTGTATCAGCTTCAATAATAATTGATGATAAAAAAATTCTTTTAGTGAAAAGAGCAAAAACTGTAAAGCTCTTTCCTGGTTTTTGGACAATTCCGGGTGGTGGAAGAGAAGAAGATGAATTAGCTGAAGAAATAGCTATAAGGGAAACAAAGGAAGAAGTAGGACTGGATTTTACTCCTAATAAATTATTTAAGAAATGGGAATCAAAAACAGGAAATCTTGTTCATACATTTCTTGGTGGCTATTCTGGTGATATAATATTACAGCCTGAAGAAATAGAAGATTATGGTTGGTTTAATTATGATGAGGCAGAAAAACTTGATTGGGCTTTTCAATTTAAAGAGATCCTTCCTTTATTAAAAGAACAAAAATTAATTGAATAATTTTTTAAATCTTTATACTTTTAATATATTTATGGAATATAGAAATGCTGTACAGTTCATACTTGTAAATGAGAACGATGAGTTTTTAATCGTTCATCCTCAAGGCTGGAAAGAAGATTATTACAAGTTTCCAAGCGGAGGCATTGAAGAAGGAGAAACACCCGAAGCTGCAATGGAGCGAGAACTTTACGAAGAGCTTTGCGTTAAGGATTTCAAACAAGTTCTTAGCATTCCAAAAAGTGGACGCTATGATTGGGACAAAAAAACAATACAAATGTATAATCATAAATATAAAGGACAACAACTTCATACATTCATATTACTTGTAAAAAATGATGTTAAACTTGTTCCTTGCAAGAAAGAGATAAACCATGTCAAATGGATAAAAAAAGAGGATTTTGAAAAGTATTTCTTACATTCTGGACAGCTCGATCATGCAAGAAGAATAATAGAGATATATGAACTGTAAAAAGTCATTCTTCTTTACTGCAATTTTTTCCATGACGATACATCAATTCAACAATGCCTCTATAGTTTTTAATATTTTCATCAGATGAATTTAGATCCAATGTTTCATCACCATTTGTAAAGCTTAAAAGACTGCTATCATCATATTCGATTGCGTAATATGAATCGTTAACTTTTTCTTCAAAAGTTCTCTCACACACAAGCACTCCATTATCATAAACCTGACAAGTGTTATTTCTTGTAATATACTCAAGCTTATCAGCAGATGCATGTGATGGTATAAGAGAAATAAATGTTGTTAAAATAACGGTTCTTGATAGTTTACCTAAAATGTTGTCAATAGTCATATATTGAAATCATAACGTTGCAGATATATATTCTTTTTGTTTTTCATTTTGAAACCTTGGTTTAAAAATAATAATAAATTGATTAAATAGTTAAATTTATATAGGTATAATTTCAGAATTATTAAAATAGTTAATTATCAACTTGAGAATAATTGATTATGAGGTAAAAAAACAAATGGTAGCAGACATTTTTAATTATGGGACAAGTTTTCTAAATCCGGCATTTAAATGGTTGGCACCAATACTTTTTCTTGTAGCATTCATACTTTTCTATGTAGGCAACAAGAAATATGGTGGAGAATTAAAGACAGCGATAAATTGGTTACTGGTAAGTGCAGGATGCGGAGTAGCTGCATTCTTATTTAGAGTACTTGCAGATATTGGACTATTGAACTTTAAATGGGGAGAAAGCCTATTCTTTTTACTATTCGCAGTAATGAACTTACTTGTGGCATGGAAATTCCTAAAGATAATAGAAGGGGTGAAAGCATAATGGCAATATTTGACTATGATACAAGCGTGCTGAACCCGACATTGAAGATAATAATACCTCTAATATATGTTGGAGTAATATATCTATATTGGAAGACAACAAAAGCATATAAAGGATCAAAGATGCAAGGTTTCCTAAAACTACTGATGATAATGAGTATCTTCGGATTTTTAGGTGCACTTGCAAGATATCTTGGACACGGAACAGATTTTGGTTTTACAAAAGAACTAAGCTTAAAATGGTTCCAGAGCATATTTTATCTTGTACAAGCAGGAGTCTTCATATATGCAGGAAAAAAGTTTTTGGGGTCAAGTTAGACACCAATATTTTTCTTTTTTTTCTTTTTCAATTAAATAAAAAATT
>PKTL01000013.1 GCA_002867475.1 Candidatus Woesearchaeota archaeon | reverse complement strand
GTCCGATTTTATCTTTTGTGAATTTGACTTATGAGAATGTTAGTATTGTGACAACTCTTAATCATCCTACAAATGAAAATAAGACTATTGACTTTAGTAGTGTAAGTTTCAATTGTAGTGTTACTTCAAGTGTTGATTTAGAAAATGTTACTTTGTACTCTGATTATAATGGAACATGGCAAGCAATCGAAACAAAAAGTTTAAGCGGAACAAGCGATAGCACAACTTTCACTAGAAATTTATATGAAGATGTTGGTGGTGATATATTCTTTGATAATAGTTTTAGTTGGAATTGTTTAGCTTATGATAGTCTAGATAACAATGCTTTTGCAACTAGTAATTATAGTTTTAGCAGTTGGAATCTGGGAACTAATAACCTAATTTCAATAAATCAATCTGTAACATTATTTGAAAATAATTATACTTTGGATGCTGATAAAAAATTCCCAGATAATTCAGTTTCTTCAGGCTGGTTTGACATGTCAGATAACATCTTATTATATCACATGGATGAATCTTCAGGAACAATCACAGATTATTCAGATCAAAGCAATGATGGAAGCGATGTTGGAGGAATAACCTATGGCGCAGAAGGATATATTGGTGATGCAATAAGTTTTGATGGTGTCAATGATTATATATCAACAGGGGGGGTTTCTATGACTGGAAGCTTTAGTGTAAGTGTGTGGTCAAGAAGCTTTACTAACATAGCACCAAGACATGGATGTAATGCTATTGGAGGGGGTCTTCCAAGAATTTATTTAGAAGGAGCTCAAATGTCTTATGGTTCATCTGCATATGCAGACGCGACACTTTATTTCACAACAGGAATAACTGATTATACTAGGTGGAATCATTGGGTATATATGTATAATGGAACTGATATAAGCATATATGTTAATGGAGAATTTAAAGGATCAAAAACCCTTACACAAGAAAGTCCTTCATTGAATTATGTAGGTGTTGGTCCAAGCATATATTTTAATGGTACGATTGATGAGTTTGCAGTTTGGGATAAAGCATTAACTCAAGAAGAGATCAATCAAATATATAAAAGACAATTAGAAAAATATGCACATAAAGGAAATTATACAAGTAAAGTATTTGATGCAGGTGATGTTAAATCTTGGAATAATCTGAATATAAGTAAAGAATTTCCTTACGGACAAGAGTTACCAAGCAATGAAGCAGTGGAAACTGAATATGTTGATGGCAATATCAATATGACAGGTAACGTTTTACTTCTTCATATGGATGAATCATCAGGTACTCTTGTTGATTATTCAGGACAAGGAAATAATGGTACACAAAGCGGAGGAGTGACTTATTCATCAGAAGGAATGTTTGGAAGTGCAATAAATTTTGATGGAAGTGATGATTATATAAATTTTGGCACACCATCGGAATTAGATATTTATGGAACAAATAAACCTCTTACTTTATCAGCATGGATTAAATTTGATGCAGAGGATACTTCTGGAAATTTAGGTGATATTATTATTCATAAAGGAACATATCCTACATATGAATATGGGTTTGCTACTGGTGGAACGCCTTTACGTATAGATTTTAGAATGAATGATGCAGGTTCATTCTCTAGAGTTGTAGATACTGAAAGTTATCAAACAGGTTTGTGGGAACATATCGTTGGTGTATATAATACTACAAATGTATTGCTTTATAGAAATGGCATATTAGTAAATTCTACATCTCATTCTGGAGTTGTAAATCAAGACACTTATGGTTTAACTATGGGAACATATGGTCCTTCTTCATCAGGTTATAGCTTTAATGGTTCTATTGATGAGGTTGCTATTTGGAATCGTAGTTTAAGTGCTGATGAGGTTTTGGATTTGTATAAGCGTGGTGCTCTTCGTTTGAATATTAGTGTTCGTGATTGTGATGATGCTAGTTGTGTTGGTGATGATTGGGATTTGACTTGCACAGATGCTACTGGTTGTGATTTGAGAAGTTTTACAAATAGTAGATATATGCAGTATAAAGCAGAATTAACAACTCTTAACGAGTTGTATAGTCCGATTCTTAGTTTCGTAAATCTAACCTACTCAAATATTGATCTTGGTGTCTATCTTAACACTCCAATTAATAACAATAAGAGTATTGATTTCAGTAATGGAAATTTTAATTGTAGTGCACTCTCAAATTCAAATCTATCAAACATAACATTATATTCAGATTATATGGGAACTTGGCAAGCAATTGAAACCAAAGATATTGGCGGGCTTGTAAATAGTACAGTTTTTACTAGGAATTTGTATGATGATGTAAATGCTCAAAATCTTTTTGATAACACTTTCACCTGGAATTGCTTAGCATATAAGGAAGATGGCAACAGCACATTTGCAACTAGTAATTATACATTTAGTGGTTGGAATCTAGGTGATAAGTTTACCCTCTCTTCTAATGGAACAAATCTACAGATTGATACTACAACTCAAGCTTTACCTAACAGTGCGAGCGAAAGTGGTTGGATAAATATGAGTGGAAATGTTCTTTTAATGAATATGGATGAATCATCAGGAAATATTATTGATTATAGTGGTCAGGGAAATGATGGAACTCCTTATAATGGAGTAATTTATTCAGGGGAGGGTCAAATAGATACAGCGATAGGTTTTGATGGGAGCAATGATTATATAGCTGTTCCTGATGATAATAGTTTAGATATTGGTTCTACAGGTGATTTATCTATTAGTATTTGGATTAATAGTGGGAATAATATAGGAACACATTTTATAATGGAAAAATTAAATTCTTATAGAACTGGTTATAGCATATATATTGGTACAAATAATTTATGTGCAAACATAAGGAATTCAAGTTCAGATTATACTGTTGCCTCAACTTCTGTATGTACATCGCTATTAGATGAAGGAAATTGGAATCATTTTATAGCAACTTATGATAGGGACGGGTTATTAAAAATATATTTAAACGGTGAATATAAATCAAGTAAAAATATTTCAGATAAACAGCAAGATCTTTCCAATACAGGCTCGGTTAATATAGGGGATATAGATGGAAATTATAGATTTGAAGGATATCTTGATGAGATCTCAATGTGGAATCGTGCTTTATCTGAAGATGAAGTAGCAACGATTTATTCAAATCAAAATGAGAAATATGCACAATATAATAGTCAAGTGTTTGACGCAGGTTTAACTACAGTATGGACAAATCTTACTTTCAACAATGAATATCCTTATGGACAAGAACTTCCAAGTAATGCGGTTATTGAAACAGAATATGATGATCTGAATGTTAACATGACAGGTAACGTTTTGCTTCTTCATATGGATGAATCAAGTGGAACTATTGTTGATTATTCAGGACAAAGTAATGATGGATCAGTTATGAATTCTGTTGATTATTCTGTTGATGGTCAAATCAATACTGCGATCGCTTTTGACGGAACAAATGCTTTCATAAATATCTCTGATGATTCAAGTCTTGATATAACTTCAAATAGTATAACTCTAAGTGGGTGGGTATATCCACTAGATTGCACTGGTACAGGTGATGGGGTTCAAACAATTGTTACAAAACAAGGAACTTATTATCTTAATCTTCAAGCATCAACCTGTAAACCTGAGTTCTATTGGTATGAATTAAGCAATCCTGGATATCATGTAAGTAATTCAGCAATTCCATTAAATAAGTGGAGTTATGTGGTTGCAACATATGATGGGGTGGCTGATGAAGTAAAGTTATATGTAAATGGTGTAAATACTTTAACAGTTTCGAGCATTTCTGGCACCGGCAGACAATCAGATAGTATAGTTGTTGTTGGAGGATTTGATTCATCAAATAGAAATTTCAATGGTTCAATTGACGAAGTTGCTATTTGGAATCGTACATTGTCAGCTGATGAGATAATGGATATCTATAAGAGGGGAGCAACTAAGTTAAATATAGATGTCAGGGATTGTGATGATGAAAATTGTACTGGTGACTCTTGGGATGCAACTTGTACTGATCCTACAACTTGTGATCTAAGCAATCTTTCACTAAATAGATATATCCAATACAAAGCTAAATTTATTACTTTCAATGAAACTTACAGTCCTATACTTAATTTTGTAAATCTTTCATATGATCCAACAGCTATAGTAACAACGCTTAACTATCCAAATGATGCTAATAACAGTATTGACTTTAGTAGTGCAAGTTTCAATTGCAGTGTTTCATCGGGTGTTGAATTAGAAAACATAACCTTATATGCAGATTACACAGGAACTTGGCAAGCGATAGAAACAAAGAATGTAAGCGGTATACAAAACAGCACGGTTTTCACAAGAAATATTTACAACGATGCTGGAGGAAACATATTCTTTGATAAAAGCTTCAACTGGAATTGCTTAGCATACAATAATGCTAGTCGAAGTGACTCGGGAAATTCAAACAGATCATTTAGCGGTTGGGATCTAGGAACCTATGGGGATTCACAATTGAATGATACTTGGATAGAATCAGGAAACACTCTTGTAGAATTACCTGAAGGAGGAACAAGTGATGATTGGTTTGACATGAGTGAAAATCTTCTTCTTTATCATTTTGATGAAAGCAGTGGAACAATCGAAGACACTTCTGGACAAAATAATGACGGAACACAAAGTGGTGGAATAACTTATGGTGATGAAGGACGAATAAATAATGCAATAGCTTTAGATGGAGTGGATGATTATGTTAGTCTAACAAGCCAGCTTGTCCTTGATTCAGATGGTTGGTCAGTATCTTGGTGGATGAAAAGAACAGAGCACGATTTTGAAATCATTTTCTGGAGTGGGGCTAGTCTTTCAGGTTCAATTAACATTGATGGAAATGCTAATGGTGGTGGTCATGTTAATAATATGATTTCTGTAGAATCATATAATAATAATCAATGGTGGTATTCTACAACTACTGATAATATTGATACTGCAGATGGCGAGTGGCACCATTACGTACTTGTTTTCAATGATGTAGGTACTTATTTGTATGTTGATGGAATAGTTGATACTACTGTTGGTACAGTCAATACTGAAGGAAGTTGGAGGATGTCCTATATTGGAAGAGAGCAAGGTGGAATATATGGTACTTACTTTAAAGGTTCACTTGATGAGATTGCTGTATGGGATAGGCCTCTAACATCAACAGAAGTAGAATCAATATATGAAAGCCAGATAGGAAGCTTCTATTCAAATTATACTAGTCAAGTGTTTGATGCTGGTTCAGGAAAATACTGGAATAATGTTTTATGGAACAGTTTCCCTTACGGACAGGAATTACCAAGCAATGGAACAGTAGAAACCAGTTATGATGAAGGAAATATTAACATGACAGGTAATGTCTTGCTTCTTCATATGGATGAATCAAGTGGAACTATTGTTGATTATTCAGGACAAGAAAACAATGGAACACAAAGTGGTGGAGTGACATATTCATCAGAAGGAATGATTGGAACAGCGTTGGCTTTCGATGGAAGCGATGATTATGTTAATCTTTCTGATAACCCAAGTTTAGATTTTGAAACTTTTACTGTATCCGTTTGGGTTAATGGAAATACATATAGTAATGTATTATATCCTATATTTGTAAGTAAATGGGATGGTGGTGCTTCAAATCGTGAATTTGTATTAGGATATCATGATACTTATGATAAATTTTATTTTCAAGTATATAATCAAACAGCAGATACTAATGATATAGCTCTTTCTAATTCTACTCCTTTGGTAGATACTTGGTATCATGTTGTAGGTTTATATGATGGAACTCATGTTTCAATATATATTAATGGATTGTTAAATAATTATACTTCTGCTAATTATGAAAATAGGGATGTAAATCTTATAGTTGGAAGCACTCAAGGAGGTATTACAGATAATGCTTTTAATGGTACCCTTGATGAGGTAGCTATATGGGATCGTAGTTTAAGTGCTGAAGAGATATCAAACCTTTACAAAAGAGGAGTTCTTAGATTAAATGTTTCAGTTAGGGATTGTAATGATGATGCATGTGTTGGTGACACTTGGGATATAGAATGTACAGATGCAGAAAACTGTAGCATTACAGAATTTGAAGGAAGCAGATATGTTCAATATAGAGCGTTCTTGACATCACTAGATCCTTTATATTCACCAATATTGAATTTTGTAAACATAACATATGAACCTTTATTTGTCAAATTCACTAAGTTCGATGTTCCACCAACAACTAACTTCACAGAATATACTTTTGAAGAACAAGGAAACCTTTGCAATGTCACATTAGCTATAAATGGAAAAGGAAGAATAGATTGGCATGATTGCGTGAATGTATCAGAAGCAAACTTTGATTCATATGTAAATATAGGGTCAGGTTATGCGAGTGTTACAAGCAGCCATCTTCACTCAAGCTTGAATAGTGATGCAAATATAACCCTGGAAAATATAGGTCTAACAGATCCAGTAATAATAGTTGATGGAAGTCTATGTTGGGATTGCTCAGAGATAAGCTATTCATTAGGAAACTACAGTTTCTCAGTGACCCATTTCAGTAATTATAGTCTTGTTGAAGATGTAGCTTTAACTATATTTGATGAAAGCGACCCAGAAGGGGGAAGTACGTTAAAGAACACTGGTGACCAAATAATATTTTTTGCAAATTACACATTAGTGAACGGAACATATCTTGATGATACAACTTACGCAGGAAATTGCTCAATAGAATTTTATAATGGAACTGATTGGACCACTTCATATGCTATGAATTATAATGGTGCAAGCAATTTCTATGAGTATACTTATAGCTTTGATACTTCTGGCACAAAGAACTGGAACGTTACATGTAATTCAAACCACCCAGCAAGCAATATACAATTATCAGACACAATAGAGATATATCAATCACTAGTAACAACACTTAACCTTCCAACAAACAATTACGCATCAGCTAATTTCTCTAATACATTGTTCAATTGCAGTGCTATAACAAACGCATCACTTGAGCTAACAAATATGAGTCTTTATGCAAATTTCAATAACACATGGCAATGGATTGAGACAAAAAGCCTAAGTGGACAAAGCGACAGCGTAACATTCACAGTTGACATATTTGATTACTATGAGACATACATATTCTTTGATAATCCTTTTGATTGGAACTGCTTAGCATATGATAATAGTAGCGATAGTGATTGGGGATCTTCAAACTTCACATTTAGCGGTTGGAACCTTGGAGATTACAATAATTCAGAATTCAATGGAAGTGGAGTTGCAATAATATCGCCAAAAGGGTTACCTGATAATGCAAATGAGAATGGATGGGTTAATATGACTGGAAATGTTCTTCTTTATCATATGGATGAATCCTCAGGCAGCATTATTGATTATAGTGGATTAGGCAACGATGGAAATGAGAGTGGTGGCGTAATATATGGGGTAACTGGTATAGTTGCAGATTCTATAAGATTTGATGGTGTTGATGATTTCATAAATGCAAGTAATGATTCTTCTCTTAACATGGCTTCTGAAGGCACATGGTCAGCATGGCTATATCTAAGAGGTCATAGGTCTCTTCAAGCGGATCCTGGTCAAGCGATAATTGATAAATCTGCAGCCCCTGCAGGTGCAAGGCAATATGCATTCCAAATAAGAGGTTGGAGTTCTGCAGATTGGAAAAAACCAACTATTGCAATAAGAAAATCTGATGATTCTGATTGGGTATTTGCAACTGGTTCACAAGATTTCCCTGTAGGTGAATGGGTTTATCTTGTAGGAGTCTATGATAAGGCCGCTTCACCTAGTTTAGTATTGTATCAAGATGGAGTTCAGATAGGGTCTGATGATACTTATCATGGAGACATGCAAACAGGAATAGGTGCTAGTCTTGTAATAAGTAGTTCAGGAGCTTCATTTAATGGATCAATAGATGAGGTTTCGATATGGAACAGAAGCTTATCTGCAGATGAAATATTACAGATATATGAAATTCAATCAGGAAGATTCGCAGAATATGAAAGTAAGATATTTGATGCTGGTTCAAACAAGACATGGCATAGATTGAAGTTCAGCAAGGAATATCCTTATGGTCAAGAATTACCAAGCAATGAAGGAATAGAAACAAGATATTCTGATGGGAATTTTGATATGACTGGAAACATTGCGCTTTATCATATGGAAGGTGCAGGAGATATAATAGATTATAGTGGTCAAGAAAATGATGGAACCTTATTTACTTTTTCAAATAATGGTTTTGAATCTGGAACTACAACAGATGCAACTAATTGGGTTGAAAGCACAAATGCGGATAGATCATCAGATAAATATTATGATGGTTCTTGGTCTATGAGATTTATTTCACCAACTACAGGTCAAGCAACATATTTAGATGCTATATCCGTAACTGCAAACACAGATTATATGTTGTCAGGTTGGGTATATAATGAGCTTTCAGCAGGAAGTGCTTATCTTGATTTAAATGATATTTCTGAAGAATGTCAAGCTTCTTCAACTAGGGGAAATGGTGCGTGGGAACATGTTAGTTGTAGTTTCACAACAGGATCTTCAACTACTTCGGTCAGGGTTAGGTTAGTTTCTGATAGTAATGCTGGAAACACAGGAGATGTTTGGTTTGATGATGTTCATATATCAAAAGGAGATAATGAAGGTATAATAAGTGAAGGTATTGGTTTCGATGGTATTGATAATTATTTCAATATTCCATTTGGAAATAATACTGATGCATCAGACTTAACCAATACATTCTCAATGTGGATAAAATCAACAAACCCAACAAGTGATGAGATATTCTTATCATCAGGACAATCACCAGATGCAGATGCTAGGATATATGTCGGTTATTACAATTCAAACTGGGATATGGGGATTTATACAAGCGGTTGGGGAACAGGAAATCTTTCAACAAACGATGAATGGAACCACGTAGTTCTTATTATGGATGGATCCGTTGCATCATTATATATAAATAGTATATTATACCAACAAAAATCATATAGCTCATTCACAATAAATGAAGACTTTGATTTGGGAAGACATCCATCCACTCCAGGAAGCTATGAATTCACAGGATACATGGATGAAGTCGCGATATGGAACCGGACATTAAGCGAAGATGAGATATTAGATCTATATAAGAGAGGTGCAGTAAAGCTTAACATCTCTGTTAGGGTCTGCAATGATTCAAGCTGTGATGGAGAAGAATGGAACTTGACATGCACTGATCCAGACACTTGCTCTTTAGGGACACTTAGAGATAGGTATGTACAATACAAAGCAAATTTTTATACATTAAATAATCTATACACTCCACTACTTTCAGCAATCAATATAACACATATAGATTCAATAACCACAACATTAGACTCTCCAACAAACAATGATGCTATTATAGACCTATCAAATGTTGAACTTGAATGCAGCGCAGTAACTAATAATAATTTACTCAATATAACTCTTTATAGTGATTACCTTGGAAATTGGCAAAAAATTGAAACAAAATCTATTTCAGGATTTACAGATACAGCAACATTCACAAAAAATATATATTCTTTAACGGGGGATAATCTGATTTTAGATAGTGGATTCAAATGGAACTGCTTAGCATACGATGATCATGATCTGTCAGATTGGGAAAATACTAATTATACATTTAGCAGTTGGGATTTAGGAACTTATGGAAACACAAGTACAATTTCTGGAAGCGTAACCTTAACACCTAATTCAACAGGAGGATATGAAAATACTACTGGAACTTACACAAGTCAGATATTTGAAGTTGATGTATCAAGGCCTTGGGAAAGCATAAAATGGAATTCAAATGATATAAACATAAACTTGACAGTCAGGGATTGCGATGATGCTGCATGCAGTGGAGATGCATGGGACATAACATGTACAAACCCATTAAATTGTAACTTGGAATCATTAGGCTATAGCAAATACATCCAGTACAAAGCATCTTTTATTGGAAATTCAACATATAGTCCAACATTATCTTTAGTGAATATAACTTATGGAGAACTTGAAGCATATTGCTATAGTTGCTCAGACTGTTCAAGCAAGCTACAAAATCTTGGTGCAGGGTATACTGTGTATTTAAGCTATAATCTATATAGTTTATCAACAAGCAATTGCATTAATTTTGGAAGCGCAACATCTGTAACATTTGACTGTGCAGGTCATACGCTTGATGGAGATGATGCTGCAGATAACGCTGTCTATATAAGCGGTTCTGAACAGACAAGAAACCTAACTGTAAGAAATTGTATCTTTACTGATTGGGACGAACAAACCTTATATGTTGCTAACAGTCATGGAAACTTGTTTGATAACTTAACATTTAGCAGTTGTCCAGATTATGATATCTACACTGTTAATAGTGATTATAATACTTTCAGTGATATTGTTACTAGTGGTTGCCCAGACGGTTCATATTATGAGACAAGTAACTATAATACTTTTGAGAATAATACTTTGAGTAGTGGATATGGTTTCAGATTTTATAATTCTGACAATAACGATGTTTTCAATCTAGTTTCTAATTCAAATACTTATGGTATGTATATTAATGAATATAGTACAGGTAATGAATTTTATAATTTAACTATTAGCAATAGTGGAACTTATGGTATTTATCTTAGGTATTCTAGCTCTAATATTTTTGATGGAATATATTCATATTCAGATGGTTATGGTCTTTGGATGTATGATTCAGATAGTAATGATTTCTTTAATTCAAATATTGTCAGAGCTGATAATTATGGTATGAGGATTTATTATTATAGTGATTGGAATGAATTTTATAATGTGAGTGTCACAGATAGCATAACTTATGGTATCTATTTGGATGATGCGGATTATACTAAGTTTGGTAATGCTAGTTTGTTAGATAATGGGGTTTATGATGTCTATATTGTTGATACTGGTAGTGTTAGTAATTTGTTTTTTAATATGACTTTAAGAGATAAGATACATCTTTATGATGCAGGAAGCAACACTAAATGGAATAATAGCGTAACAGGTAATTGGTGGCTTGGTTATGATAATCCAAGCAAGGGTTGTTTTGATGATAATGTCACGGATGGTTTTTGTGATGATCCTTATGAACTTGATGCTAATAGTATTGATCATTTACCAATTTCAAAAAACATATCAAGCGTAACTTATAATTGCACTAGTTGTAGTGAGTGTACTAGTTTGTTGCAGAATAATGCTAGTGTTGGTGATGTTGTGTTGCTTACGGCTGATATTGTTGATTATTATTCTAATACTTGTATTAATT
>PKTL01000005.1 GCA_002867475.1 Candidatus Woesearchaeota archaeon | reverse complement strand
TACAGTTTCTTGTTTACTCATGATTATCACCTTTTATTTTAACTTTTCCTAAATTTATACAGATGCAACTACATCTTTGACTATTATTGTTTCATATAACCTGTTTAGAAGCGCTTGAGCTTTAGGAAGATCAGAGACTCTAAATATATTTGTTGATTGCCAATTTCCTTCCTTATCTTTGTATACTCTTTCAAGAGTTATTGTTGAATACTCTGAATCTTGACCATCTTCTTTTTTTGAATGGTTTTTCCACACTGTTGCTTTTATTGGGCCCGCACTAAGTTTTAATTCTGGCTGATTTGGGTTTTGTTCGATTTTTTTTTGCATTTATATCACCTCGTTGCTTATCGCATCTTGTTTCACTGACAAGGATTAGCTAGGGGGTAGCTAAAACTTGAAAGAGGTTTGTGGCGTTTTGCCATAACACATAATATTATAGAACGCTTTATAAGGCTCACAACGCATTGTCCAGTGTCCAGTGAAAATAAATTTAAAGAAATAATAATTTCATTATTATAATTTTGTCTAGTGAATATATTCTATTAAAATAAATATACAAATAGATAAACAAACCATATAAAATAATACTTTTTCAAAAAAACCTCCAGATTTTATGTTACCTTTTACCTTTATTTTCAAAGGATAAAAAGGTTCTATTCCTTTTTTTGTTATTGCATCCAGGATTAAATGTGAACCATATGCTATTGCAAAAATATATCCTTCTAATTCCCCCACGATTTCATGTATTATTATTGAGAATATTATCAATGCCCAAACAGTGTGGAAAAATCCTCTATGGTCAAAAATGAATCCTATTATTTTTGCTTTCCTGCCAAGTTTTGAATTTTTTTTATCCATATCTGGGAATAAAGAACCAATTAACACTAAAAATATAATAACCAAATTCATATTTAATTCTAAAATTATTTTTCCAATAATTAATAATAAAAAAGCAAACGCTAAATGTGTTTTCCAAAGCATTTATTCTAGTGATTTTTTATGTGTTATAAACTTGACGTGTTTTTGATTATAATATTTTATCAATTCTTCAAATCCGGTTTCATAAACCATTATTATATGAGGATGAAAAGACATACTAACTTTCTTATCATATATATTTTTTAATCCTTGAAAATATAATTTTTTGTTCAATTTTAAAAATAATAATTGTATATAATCATCAGCTGGAATGATTCCAAAACTTGTTGAAGTATATACTTCTTTAATAGAGAAAATATTTGGTTGAATATCAAAAAGAGAAGCATCATATAAAAAATTATTTTCTTTTAATATTTTTGCTGAATCTAAAGTTAAAAGCCTCCATGGCGCTCTAAACCCTTCAATGCTTATTCCTAATTTTTCAATGGATTCCTTACAAGATCTTATTTCTTCTTCTTGCTCTACCTCACTTATTAAAAATAAGTTTTTATGAGTGTTAGTATGGCATGCTATTTCGTGACCTTTTGAATATAAAATTCTTATCAGGTCAGGGTTTTGTTCTACAAATGTTCCCATAACAAAAAAAGTTGCCGTGGCATTATATCTATCAAGAACATCTATTATTTTTTGTACTGCTTTTTCATCCCCAACATCACTTTCTGTGTCAAAACTTAAAAGAACTTCTTGAGGAGGGTTTATTATCAATAAAAAATATAAGAAAATAAAAGATAGAAAAAAAGGTTTTGGCACCTTTTTAAGTATAGATGTCTTCATCATCATCTATTGATTCAAGATCATCAAGACTCATCAGTTCATCTTCTGATTCTTGTGATTTAGGCTGTGGTTCTTCAGTTTCTTCATCTGAAGATTCTATAATTACTTCTTCTTTTTCTTCTTCTGATTCAACTGATTCAACTGATTCAACAGATGTTTCTGTTTTAATCTCCTCTTTTAAAGAAGTTTCGCTTTCGTTTGTTATATTATCCGTGTTCGAAGTTTCGTTTGAAACAACAGGTTTTGTTTCAACTTTTTGTTCTTCTTGAACTTTTTTTATCTCTTCTTTTGGATCGGGATTTGCATCCACAAATTGTGCAATGAATTCTTTTCTTACAAACATCTCATTTTGAGTCACTCTCCCGCTAACAGTTATTATTTTTCCTAAAAGGTCATTTTTTAGGTCTTCAAATCCTGTTTCTTTCATTGCAAGAATTTCCTCGTGGGTTTTTCCTGTTAAATTTTGTACTTGATTCTTAAAAAATACAGAACGGATATTGTCTTTACCATCGTCTAAAAAACAGTTCATCACATAGCTTTGATCAGGAGTTATATTTCCGTGTTCATTACAGATATATTCTCCATTTTCCTGTCTTGCTTTCTTATTACAATTAGGACAAACGTCCCAAAAATTAGGATCATAAGATTGCACAATTGTCGCAAGAATCTCAACATTCTCATCACCAACGTTTAGTTCAGGAATAGATTTTCTTGATTTTGATGCTCCTCTTTTTACTTCTTCAACTTTTGCACCTTCTGGATTTATTACTAATTTAGAATTGTCATTCATATGGATTTCTACTCTTCCATTGTTCTCTTTTGAAAATCCCGATTGAACTTTAACAACATCCTCTTGTTTTATGTTTTTAAGTTCGTCTGCTTTGCTTCCCCAAAGAGTCACTCGAGTCATTCCTGTCTCATCACCCATTATAAAACTTCCAACCTTTCCTTCTCTCCCATTACTATTGAATTCTCTAACTTCAAAAACATTTGTCACTTTTCCTGTTACTTCAATATTACGCATACCTGCATAGATATCTTTTATCTTTAGATTCTCATTTTCTGTATCGAAAAGCTTGACATTGTTCTCGTTTGCGATAATATGTGCTGCACCTTCTTCGCTTATAAGTCCTGATAAAGCATCTAACTTAGCTTTTATCTTAGAATCTATCTCTTCATCAGACATTCCTGTCTTTTCCTTTATTCGTGATTTGATCGTTTCAACTGGTATCTTTATCAATTTCCCCACCTAGTTTCTGGTTGTTGAAGGATTATATTTAAGCTTTACTAAAGAAAAAGAAAAGAACTAGATACATGTGAACTGTTTTAGGTCTACACTTATTTCGTTATATATGCTTAACGGGGTGAAAATCTGTGAGTATTTTCCTTGAACAGAAAAATATTCCATATCCATAGGAAGGATGTAAAAACAGCTATTATCACTTACAGGCACAACATCTTTTATTTTTTGTGAAGGAACAAAATATGCTGGCCTTAAACTATTAAGATTCACAGTTTTAGAATTTTTAAGATTATTCTGATTTTCTATATAAAACCAATAACTATTGAGATCCGTTGCTATTGTTTCATCAAAATTTTTGAGTTCCACATTTGTGAAATCAACTTCGATATGATCTGAATCAATTCTTTTAATTAAGGGCTCTTTTCCTGATAAGTATAATGAAATTGGGTTGATCCTTTGCAGATCTTCTGTTTTTATTACTGCTTTTTTAGCGTTTACAAAACTTTCAATATTTCCTGATTTATCCATAGCAAGAACAGTTATGTGATATTCTCTTTTTGGAAGTTCTAGAACTGCTAAATATTTGTCAAATCCATAAAATCCATATATCTTGTTCTTATCAAGCGTTTCATTTATGTAATCATCAATAGATTCATCATAAACAGATATTTCAAAATTACAATATGAATTAACTGAATCAAGATCTTCACAAAGAGGTTGTATAGTAATTTCTTCATAATCTGCATAAGATTGATCAATTAAAGATGCGTTTGATAAATCCATAAAAGTTATATTTGTTTCAAAATCAGAGTCAGAAGGATTAAGCACATCATAAGGATTATCATTAAATTCTGTGGGTGAATAGAAAATATAATATTTATCTATATCTGTATTTCCGCTTGGTTTCTCCCAAGAGATATAGATTGTGTTATTTGTCTGATCAATCTGTTCAACCTTGAATTCTGTTGGTTCTGGAGGAGTTATATCTTTTAGATATATTGCAAATTCAATATCGGGTTTACCTATCACATGTTTTTGCTCGTCTTTATCATAATATATGAATTCCTTGCCTGTTTTTTTTGTCAATACATAGAATTTTTGATCTACCTCGCATTTTTTTGGAGGATTAGGATTTGCTCGGTCAAAAGAATCCAGTATATAGAAACTTGCACCCATTTTTTTTAGATAAGTTTTGTTTCCTATCCTTTTTTCTATTAAAGGAGAATATTTTTGTAAAGGTTGAATTTTTATCAAATTATATATTGGAAAACTATAAGGCATTTCATATCTTATTGTTTTATCCCCAACATCTTTTTCAAAAGTTATTAAATTAAAATTTGAATCATAAGATATCTTGATATCTTCATATAATTCTATTGGTTCTTTCAATTCTATTTCACAATAGCATTCTTGACCCATTGTTGATGAATTTCTGCAAAGATTTAATTGCTCTACAAGTGAAAATATTGCATCTTCTTGAGGATCTTGAGGTCCAAGCTTCAACCCTTGTGTGTTCTTATTCTTATTATTTATGAATTCTTCAGTGCAATTTTTTTTATCCAAAGCCATGCTGCATTCTTCAGTAAGATTTCTCATATCATCTTGAATCTTCTTGAAAATAGATAAATCAAATTCATCAAAAGTTGAAAAGGTCAGTCTAAATGAATATGAACCAGCAGCTCTTGCAAAAAGATCTTTTCTTGTAAAAAATCCTGATTGTGAATCAGCAAGTGCATAATCTAAAAGGTTTCCATCATAATTTTCAAACTTTCCATTTGATGCTTCACAAGAATTTTCCAATATTGAAAAAACCCGTTCTGGATATCTTACCCCATATCCTGACCAAGTACATTTATCATGATTGTTGCTATCAAGAGCACAATAAGGGTCTGTTCCTGCACACTTCTTATAATAAATTTCCTTGCATGCTTTAGTCATTGCAATAACTACATCATCACCACGGTTCACATATTCTATTGCTTTGCTTGCTGTGCCACTTCCCCTATTATAGCTAAAAAGTATTAATGCCATTATCTCTTGACCTGAAATGGCCACATCAGAATTTTGAGATAAAACTTTTTTATATTCGCTTTTAAATACATCAAAACCTTTCTCAAATTGTTCTTCAATAGTGCAAGGATTATCATCCGGTCTATCATTGCACCCATAATCAACTTGCATTATCCCTCCTTTCCAAGTTGAAACACCATCTTTTTTTAATCTTTCAGAATCCCTACAGCTTGATTCCTGTAAGATTATACTATAGATATAATTAGGATCAATTTCTGTCCCTATTTCTGTTTCTAGTTTAGATAATTCGGATAGAACTATGTTTCCATATTTTGCATGGCATGAAGCTATATCTCCAGAAAAGGCATCAACGCTACAAGTTGGGAATTCTGCTCCTGCTGGTAATTTTCCCATATAACCTGTAGGACTGTTCAAAGGCATAATTAGCGAAAGAAGTGTTAATGAAAATAATATTCCAATTATTGCTATTTCTCTTCTTTCCATTTTACACCCAACTATCTTTTGATAATACCCCTATGTGTTTTGATTTAGATGTTGATATAGGGTTTGCAATCTCATTATTATTATTTATAGCAACAGATTTCATATCCACATTATTATTGACATTGCCTCCTAAGGTTTTTACTTCATTTTCATTTATTTCTACAACAATATCACAATGAGATTGATAGGTTGCATCAGGATTAAAAATGTCCCCATTTCGAGTATTACATATGACATCTCCAATCTCTAAAGGTTTATTCTCATAAAATGTCCAACCAGAAATTTGTCCTTTGTATACTTTGTTTATGTATCCATTATGAGCACTACTACTAAAATCTTCTATTATATAAGATATGAATGCTGCACTCCATGCGGTTTTTGTAGGACTCCATGAAGCTTCATTCCATCCAATATTGTCCCAATAAGTTTTCAAAAGACTGTATGCTCTAGCTTCACTTTCTTTAAGATTCCCCCACTCCCAATATTCATATTCAAGAAAGGCTCTTTTTACAACATCTGTTTCCTTATTTTCCTTTACAGTTGTTTGGGTTGTGGTTATATCATATACATTCCCACTTCCTTGAATATATATGGGTATCTCAACTAGATCTCCTTCGCCTTTTATTTTTGTGGTTGACATATCTCCAATATCAATATTGAGATCTGTATCAAGATCTAATACGATCATTTTCCTTTCTATCTCTTCTTCCAAAGTTGTTTCAAGCTCCTGTTTACTATTATCATAATCAAGACAATTCTTTGTATCATTATTGACTAAAGGATACCCCATATAATAACCACATTCTTCATCAGGATTATTCCCAGTTGATAATATATCAAATACATTATCTCTTACGCTTTGGGTTGCCGCATAAGATAAGTAAAGGTTCTTTTTTTCTGCATCATTCATTGAAATCATAAATTCTTGTGCAACATCTCCTAAAGGATACATTGTTGAATTTGTCTGGCCTTTTATCACGATTGTTAAATATATCAAGAATATGAATAAGATCATCATATAGAAAGGAAGAAAATCAATTACTCCTTTCTTGTTTCTCTGTAATTCTTTTATATTTCTTATTTTCATTTTCCACTTATTATCAAGGATTTTGAATCATATTTCCCATAAGGTATCCTAAACTCTGTTTCAATCTTATTTTCATTACACCCAAAATTGCTTCTTATGAGTGTGCTTACACTATTTCCCTCTTTTAATCTTAATGTGAAACAAGAATCAGTTTGTTCGAATAATCCATCCATTATGTTTATTGTTTCTGATTCTAATAAATCTTCAACAATTGTATCTGTATAATCTGAATCGATGTACAAAAGCAACAGATCATATATAGATACCATGTTACCATTAAAATTTACTTTATCATATTTTAAATAATTCATCACAAATATATCTCCATACGTTGATATCTCTACTTCTTGTATGCTTGCTTCTGGATCAGGTATCATGGAAATGATTATCATAAATATTATCAATAACCCTACTATCCCTATTATTGAAAAAGGAGTATTAAAAATTGATGATAGTTGACCTTTCTTATTCATTTGTCCATCACCAAATCTATATTCACATATTCAAAGTCTATTGTTGATCCGGAATATGTTTTTATGAAGAATTTTTCATTGTATCTTTGATATTGACCTGAAAACGCTATTGGTGCTATATCTCTATATATGTTTTTGTTTAGATAATATTCTTTTGTTCCTATTGTTATCTTTATACCTATGGTGTCATCTCCACCATAACAGTTACTGATTGTTAAATCATTTAATTTTGATTTGTCTATTGTTCCAATCTCAGTTCTTTGATTGCTACTGTCATAATATGCTAGGCATTCTGGATTATATATGAGTCTTTTTGCAAGTATCTGTGCTCGAAGATTTTTTGTCTCTATCTGTTTGTTTATGGTTCCTGTCACTATTCCTGTTATGACAAGTATTGATACTATGACTACAAAAAAGTTTATTATCCATATCAGGGTCCACCCCATCGCTTTTTTGTTTCTTATTTTAAGGTTCATAGTATTCTGTAAGTGCTTTTGGGATTATTTGTCCAAGCGTTTTTCTTATATTATCTATTTCTTCTTTTGATTTTGAATCATATCCTATACTGATTGTCATTTTTGAATCAAATTTTCCTGTTGATTCCTGTATTGATTTTTCGATTCCTTCTAAGTTTTTATCTTCTGCTAATATCTTTATTATTTCTGCTAGATTTTGTGTTTTACTGGATGTATATATCTTGATTTTTGAAGAACTGCTATCAAATTCTAAATATATTTCTAACAATGCTTTAGATGTTGTGTCAATCTTGTTTGAATAACCACAGTCTTTTCTTGATAAAAAATGTGTGTTATAAGACAATATTTGAGTGCATATAGACTTTAAGGTTGTTGTTCCCGTATCACTTAATGAATCAGGTATCCTTATTGAAGTCTCAAAATAATCTGTTATTATCTTTTCATCTTCCCAGTTTTCATTTGGCTCTTTTAAGGAACTTATAACTGAATCTATTGAAGAGGTGGATGTTGAAGAAGTTGTTGCCGTTGTGGAGGTAGAAGCAGAAGTGCTTCCTGCAACTTTTACTGTTGAAGGAACTATGTTTGTTCCTATCTTTGAAAGTTCTACCACATACCTTATATCTTCAGGAGTTTCTGGATAGATTATATTGTTTATTGTTGTTTTTTTAGTGAATAAAGGAGTAAATTTAGCTAGGTCTACAAAACCTCCAGATTTTATGTTTTCTATACTTATCTCTTCTTTATTCATCTCTATCTGCATATCTATCAATTCTTTTGGATAGGTTACTTTCACATCTCCTGGAACCAATTGTAACGCTTCCGATAATAATCCTATATCTTTTGCTAGATATGTTCTTTCAAGAAAAGTGCTATCTTTCCAGGAATCTGCGTATTGGAATAAGAAAAAGGTTAATAAGATCAAAAAAAGAAGTGTGAAAAGGGTTAGATATATTAGTTCTTCTCCACCCCCTTTTTTACTCTTAAGAATCCTCATATATTATTAGTTAGTAATTGTTTTTAAATAATTTTTGGAATAAATAGATTATCCAATGAAGATATCTGCAGTATTATGAATGGCTATAGAAAGTGTTTTTGAAGGAGCAACATCTCTTGGATTGCTTGCAACATCATACTTTTTTGCATCCTTGTTCAAGCTTTCACATTTATAGGAGGTTTCTTTATCAGTTGCTTTCTTATAACATAAACAGATAGATTCCTTTTTACATCCTCCTTCGGCTTTGCTTCCAAGTTTTAACAATCTTAATTCTATATTATCACTAAATATAGGTGTTGTTATTGTTCCTGTTTCAATTGTTACTGCTTCTATATCTTGCTTCACCCTATAGAAATCATTTTCGATTGTTGATTTTTCTTTTGCAGTCACTACCAAATATAAAGATATAAGAAAACTTACTACAAAAATAAAAACAGCAATTCCTAAAAGAAGTTTTACTAGTTCTTCTAAAGCCATTGTTGAGCTTTGACCTTTCCTATTTTCTATCATTAATATAACATTTAGAAATGATGTTTAAAAAATTATTGATTTAAAGGATATAAAACTAAGAATAATCACAACAAATATAGCTTGAACTTTCTTGCTCTTTACAACTTGAATCATACAGCTTAACATGTTTCCCCCCTTCTTTACATGCATTATATTCACATTTCCTATCTGAAAGACTTGATTCACATTTTGTAAGACTAAAATCGCTACTTACATTTCTTATTTCTTTTGCAGGAGTGCCGACATTTTTTGTAAATATTATCAAAAGAACCAAAAGAACAGTTATAGCTATCACTGCATAAACGATGGTGGTCATGCTTATATCTCCTTTTTTATATCTCATTTTATAAAAATTCTAGATTCAAACCAAGGGGGATTATTACCTTATTAAATTCGCTTTCTTCCATATATTCTTCTCCTAAAATATCTTCTACTTTATCCTCATCAACATTAGATTTATCAGTAAATTCATTTGCTGGTTTTTTTATATTGCTTGTAAATATCAAAAGTATTACTAGAAGCACAGTTATGGCGATTGCTGCATAAACAATGGTGCTCATGCTTATATCTCCTTTAGAATTTAGAGGCTTTATATTCATAGAATAAAAAATAAGAAAAATGGTTAATAAATGTTTCTATTAACCTCTGCTTAAGCCTTATTATACAGTTCAACCAGATAATAGTATCCTGTAAAGCTCATTGCCGGAACTGTGATGATTAAGGTTATTACAAACACACTCATCAGCAAAAATACGCACATCAAAAGTGCTTGCATCAAAAACGCGTGAAGTGTTTTGTTCCAATCCTTGCTTATCTTTTCCCAAACTTTCTTCACATCAAACACTGCTTCAAACTTATCTTCTTTAACATAGTTTATGTAAAGCATTGCCAGATAGAAATCTACAAAGAGCATGAGCACAAAATATACTATTTTCCCAAGTGATGTTGAACTAAATAAACTATTCAATACCCCACTTAGCATCATTGCTAAAATTGCAGGTAAAAGCATTATCAAAAAAAACATGAATCCTTTTTTTGTAAGTCTTAAAAATCCTTTAAATTCAGGAAGTTCCTTGTCCTTTTTCTTTAGCAAGCCTTCAACTATTTCCCTAAAATAACCTATTACTGCAAATATACCAACGACAGGTACCAACACCCACCAAAAATTGAACAACCTTTTCATATTATTGAATGGATACATAAACCCATCCTTGAATGTTTTTGCCATAATTTCCCCCCTCACAAAAAATTGTGATATAATTCAATCTTTTACTTTATTATTTAAAAATCTTTTTTAAAATAACTATGAGGAAATTATATAAATAGTGGATTCAAGAAAGAACTTTATGAATAAAGAGGTTGAAAATTTTAGAAAGCAAGGCTATACTGAATTACAGATCAGAAATTATTATTTACAGAAAGGTTTCAATCAAACACAAATAAATCAAATGTTAAGCCAAAATAATAATCCTGAACCTAAACAGAAAAATCATTTGATACCCTTATTAACTATAATACTTATTTTAGTTATTGCTGGAAACATCTATTATTTCTTCTTTTTCACTGGAGAGCATTATAGCAACAATCCTAAGAACTGGATTGACGAAACTGAAAATGGTTTTAATATTGATGTTGAAGAAGCTGGAAAAGGAGAAAGCTATGTTGATGGAACTGGCAGTCAGCAAGAAAAAACTCTTGGTACAGTTTTTAGCAGCGAAGGTTGGTACAAAGGCAACTATTTTCCAAGAAATTATTACGAAAATGATAAGTTAGTGATGAGTATAAATCAAGAGATGGATCCAAACGATGGAGTTATTGATGGTTTTATTCTTGAAAGGCTTGAAAGTGATGGAGTCTATGCTTACATCTTTATTGATGAAGATTGGGAAAAAAGCATCCCTAACACAATGGTTTATTATGGGAAAGAGTATGAGAATGAGGTTCTTTTTGATTTCTCAGAACAGCCAAAAGAAGGCATCTATATGATGAAGATAAAAGATACACAAGATAGATTTGAAGCTGATTACTCAATTCATTACGGCGGTTTCTACGTTGGAGTTTTAAAAGATGATGCAACCTCAACAATTATTAGTTTATCCTAATATTAATATTATGCTCCACCGACATTTTCATCATTAGGAGATTCTACATTATTTGAAGCTACAGAAGTTGTTGGACTAGATGATTCATCATTTTTAGAATAATCATTTATTCCATCATCTGTATCAATAATATCATTATGAGGATATTTATCATTATAATCTTTATAGATAGCATATCCAACTGCTGCAAGATCTGCTGCTTTTAACATCATTACTAACGAAGTCGCTCCTGTTTCTGGAGCAAGAAGTAAACTTGCAGCAAAAATTCCCCCTTCTAATCCCCATTGAAATGCTTCATCGGTCCAATCATAAGTTGTATAACAATAATTTGCTGGTTGATCTTTAGCAAACCCTAAAATATTAACTTCAACACATTTTGCTTTTATTGAAGGTATAGTTATTTTATTACTAGGTGTTGGTGCACCTTTTTTAATAACTTGACCATAAGCTTTTTGCAACTGATCCTTATAAGCAGCATATGTACTAAACTCTATTACATTTATAGTATCATATTGTTCTCTAAGATAATAATCAAATAAATTAAAACTTGTTTCTACATCTTGAAGATTGATTAAATCAAATGTTTCTTCTTTTTTATACTCTGGAAGAGTAGTTCTTGTATATAGGTCACTACCAAATATTTCATTCAATATTTTCTCAACAGCATAAAATGTGACATCAAAAGTTGGAGAAAAATCTGTATTAACAGGAACAATATCTAAATACAATAAATCATAAAATGCTTTTTCTTCATTGGAGCAAGCGCTCTTATAATTTTCAATTTTTTCTTTATTTGAATTTATTAAAATAACTGCATCATTTGTAAAGCTATAATAATCAACTTCTATATAATCATGGTCTTCAGTTTCTAACCAACCATCACTTTTTTCATAATATTTATCATTATTAGAAGTTTCAATAGGAATTGCTTCAGGAAAATTAGCTTTACTAAAACCTAATAAGGGTTTAGATTTTATACTATTTAATATAAATTGATCAATATATTCCTCTTCATACATATCAATAAAATCTTCACAACTATAACCATATTTACCTATGACTTGAGTTGTAAAATGCATGAAAGCATCTTCATCATAAGCTATTTCATTAGCAAGAATAAAAGATACGTCTTTTTTATCAGATTCTTCATTAAATAAAAAACCCATTACATTATTTAAAATACCTTCCTGATTAGTCATCCCATCATCTATTAAATCCTGTTTATTCTCAAGAGATAATGAATCCCAAACATAATAAGTTTTTATTTTATCTATAGAAAAAGGTAGATCAGAAGATCTTAATCTTAAAGGAATAACTGAAACTTTGGCACCTTCTTTTTTTGCAGCATATAATTTTGTACTTTCTAAAGTCACATCGCAATAATTTTTACTGATTTCCATATCGACTTTACAAGGACTTACAAAATGTAAAGATTTAGTTTTAGTATCTCCAATTCCTTCTCCAATTCCTTTCCCAGTCATATAAATATTATAATCTTCTATATTATTAAGAGCAATACTTTCACCTTGCCCAGCTGCAAATAGCTTATTGTTAATCGCTAAATGAAGGTCATTATCAGAGACATAATCAAACTTTGAATTTTTGACCACTTCATTATCTTCAAACATGTAGAGTAATGCTACGATAGGGAATATGGTTGTTCTTGCTAAAGCATAACAATTTTTTGCACTATTCATTGCTAAACCCATAGCTGCATAATCTAAAACATCGCCTGCAGTTTCAGAAAATGCGCCAACAACTTCTCCAGTAGCACCAGTTACTACAGCTCCACCACCCCTAATTGCACAACCCGCACCTCCTTTAAATAAATATTCAACATAGCTAGATGCATCTTTTTCTGGTGCACCAAGAAAATACCAAAATCCTTCTTCTAAATTTTTTGCAAGATTTTTTATTTTAGATGTATCCTTTAATCTATTATTTATTTTTTCCCTGTTTGTTTTTAATATATTTATAAATTTCTTTAAAGTTGTCTCATCTGTAAAAACTTCTTGAAGATTTATTGTTTTTCCATTGCCTAAAAGAGATTCAGCATCATTCCAACCTTTTGTAAATGCTTTATCAAATGTTGATGCATCTAGAGCTTTACTATCAAAAAGTTCTAAACTTTTTTCAAAATTTTCAGGTGCATTCAATAATGCTTTTGAAAAAGTATCAAGTTCTTTTGTATTTCCTTTTAATCTATTAAAAAAAGAAGGACCTTCTTTAATCCGATCTCCAATATAATCTTCAAATTCGTCTAAAAAATTTCTTTTACCATCTTGAGAAAGAGTACTAATATCAAAATGAATTTTTCCATTACTATCTGCAAATTCGCTAAATCTAGATTTAAAAATATTTAGATCATTTCCATCTAAATCAAGTTTTATAGCTAAATCATCTAAAGTTAAAGATTCTAATTTTATACCCGTTCCTTTAATTGACATAGAATATGAAGAAGCAGTATCTAAAAATTTAAACACTTTATTTCCTGTAATTTTTCCTAATTTTTTAATTAAAATAGTTCTAGCACCAAGCAACGCTATCTCATTTGAAGATTCGATTAATTCATTAGTTAACTTAGTTTCGGCAGCATCAAGAATTTCTTCACTCACTTCTTCTATAATATCCTCTTTTGCTTATTTAACCATGCTTTCAACTGCTGCTTCAGCAACTTCAGGAGCTGTTTTCTTTAATGCTTTTTTTCCAACGCCCCAAAGATCACCGCCTAGAGAAAGAGCCACTTGTATTCCTGCACTAGCAAGGAAAAATTTCATATTTATTGGTTGCCAAGCTTTTTCTTCCCCCTCTGGAAAGCTTTCAAAATATACAATATATTTTGGATCATTATTGTTAGTTGCATAATTATAATAACTAGAAAATCCCGAAGAACTAATATCATGAGGTATCTCAAAATTTTCTATCTTGACACTTTCCTTTTTGAAAGAGATACAAGGACCCTCCTTAAGATTTAATTGACCTGTTGGACACCTGCATAAAGAACCTGATACTTCTGCCCCTTTTTCACCACAATTTCCTTCTTTTACATAATATAAATTAAAATTATCATTTGGACTTTCAACTTTCAACATACAACAAACACCTTGAGTGTTTCCAGTCGCTTTCCCCGTTAAAGTAACTTCTGGGTCAGAATTTTTTACTGCGTTATTAATTTTATCAAATTCAGTTGCATAATCAATTATATTTATTGCTGTACTTAATGTGTTTACTGAAGCCACAGCAGTCTTATAGTCTTCTTCGGCTGCTTCGTACCAAGGTGTTGGAACAAAGCCAGAAATGTTTTCTCCTCTTAAAAGTTCAAGAAATTCTTCAGTATCTACTTGTTTTGAATTTGTTATTATGATATTTGCTATTGGAAGAGAAACACCTATAACTATTATAGCAATTATTGCATACACTACAGGACCAAAAATCATCCCTTTTTTACATTTCAATTGAAAAACCTCGTACCCATTTCATCAATTACACTTCCCATACCTGTTTTTGATTTAAATGCGATAATGAAAAAGATTACAATAACTATTGCTGCAAGAACTGCCATAACTACTTGACTCCAAGTCATCTCACCTCTGTGATTTTTTAGCATAAAATATGTTGTTTTTATCATTTTTATCCTATTAAAAAACTGCATTCTTTTTCTAGATCTTGATAATCTACAACTTCAACGTAATGGACATATTCAACAGATTCAGGATTATTTAAATTAAAAAGAGATTTTACTATATCATATTTATCTATAGAATAATCAACTAATGCTGAATCAATCTTTATTTTTTTATATATTATTGCTTGACTTTCTTGAATAGTATAATTATCATATACTTTGCTTATAGATGGAGCATTCGTGTTTTTAATCAAAAATACATTATACCCAATATTTGTGTTTGGGACAGGATTAAACCAAAGCCATTCATCTAAGGACTTTATAGTGGAAGGCACTTTTTGCTTTAAATCGTCTTCAAAATGTATTGCAGAACATAAAAGACAATATGATATTACATTATCCCTATTTTTTACTGAATCCCACACAGTTCTTGCAAGAGTAAGAAACCCAGCATCACTATTTGTGTCACATTCTCTATACACTCCATCATTTCCACAATCAAGAAGACTTATCCATTCATCAAAAATATCATAACTACCTTCTCCAACTGTAACCCAACAATCTTTCAATCTTTGAGCCATAAACTCATCAAGCGACCACTCTAATTTAAGTGTTGTTTCATCAATAGAAGAATCTTTAAAATGAGTTACATAATAGGAATTTGGTTCATAATCGCTTGCATCATCAACACTATCATCATAATTTTTATTGAACTTTGCATCGATTGAAAAATTATCTTCTCCAAGTACATATGTTCTATGCTGACATTCTGGACTTATCAATTCTCGCCCAAGAAGTTTTGCACTTGAACTCATCAAAAGACTAAATGCACAAGCTTTATCTTCTGCTTTTTGAGTTTGACTATATAACCTAAAACCCATGGGAAGTATTACTGCAGCTGCGATCACTACTAAAACAACAGCAACTAATGCTGTCCATGTCACTCCTTTCTTTCCATGCAATCTCATCCTGGAACACCTAGATCTATCTTTTTTATGAAAGCAGCTATAAGCAAGATGAAAAAAGCCAATATCAAAATTATTATTATACCCACTTTTAATGCGTCACCTATCTGCCCTTTCTTATCCATGATTAAATCTTCTATTTGGTGGTATTTAAAGTTTACTCCAAAAAAGCTTAAGAACTTAAGAACCTATTATAGGAACACAACATTTTTCATTGTTTTCACAATCAAGATCTAAAGAAATATGTTTTTCAGAATTACAGCTTGGTTGACACACACCATTTCTTGATTCACAGTCCGATAATCCTCCAGCTGCTACATTCATCCTAGAATTAAATATCAATATGACACTTAATAAGACAACTAAAGCTATGACTGCAACAACTATCATATTTATGCTTATGTCTCCTTTTCTTTTCATAACAAAAAAAATTGATATGAACCTATTTAAATCTTTGGACTCGTGTTTTCAAGTAAATCTATATAAAAGAAAAACTCTTTTTCTACCTCAATTTCATAAGTGATTGAATTAAAATTCATAAGTATTATAAACTAAAAATTTAATTGATTAAAAGATGAGCAGCCAAAAAGCGATTATCAAAGTAAAAGATGTGTGGAAAACATATAATCTTGGAGAAAATCAAGTCCATGCTTTAAGAGGTTTGAATGTTGAGATAAAGCAAGGTGAATTTGTTGCTATAATGGGACCCTCTGGCTCAGGGAAAAGTACTGCAATGAACATGATTGGTTGTCTTGATACACCAAGTAAAGGAAAAATATTTCTTGATGGTGAAGATATTAGCCATCTTAATGAGTCAGATCTTGCTCAGATTAGAGGGAAAAAAATAGGCTTCATATTCCAAAAATTCAATCTTATAAACACACTTACTGCTAAAGAGAACATCATGCTTCCTTTAATGTTTCAAGGAGTAAGTCTTGAAATTAGAAGAAAACGAGCTGAAGACCTTCTTAATATGGTTGGCCTTGGAGAAAGAATGAACCATAAGCCTAATGAACTTTCAGGCGGACAACAACAAAGAGTCGCAATTGCTAGAGCATTAGCGGTTGAACCAGATGTTATTCTTGCTGATGAACCAACAGGAAATCTTGATACAAAAACGGGTGAAAATGTTATGGATTTCCTAAAAAAGCTTCATAAGGAAAAACACACAACAATAGTCCTTGTAACCCATGATGAAGAAGTTGGAAATCATGCAGATAGATTAGAATTTTTAAAAGATGGAATGATAATAAAATCAAAAGAAAGAAAACCAAGAGGTAATAAAAAATGAAGATGAAAAAAATGTTTGGAGTGCTACTTATTATTGTAATGTTTGCAAGCATATCCTTTGCTGCAGATAGTGCAATACTTAAAACCACACTTCTTAGATATGAACCTTTACCTGCTGAGCCAGGAGAATACATAACTGTATATGTACAGATAGAAAATATTGGTTCTGAATCTGCTGAAGATGTCAACATAAGATTCTTAGAAAATTATCCTTTTAGTATGGATGATAAAGAAGATGTCGAAAATCATGTAGGTGGTTTGTCAACTGGACAAAGCTATGTTACTGATTTTAAAGTTAGGATAGATGATAAAGCTGTTAGTGGAAGTAACACCTTAAAATTTGAAATTACCTCCAACACTAACACTGATGATTATACAGAAAAAGTTTTTACTGTCAATATTCAAGCAAGAGATTCTGATCTAACTTTTAAAAATGTTGAGATTTCTCCTTCAACCCTTAATCCTGGAGAAACTGGTAAAATCAATTTTGAAATTGAAAATAATGATCTTTCAACAGTGAATAGCATCACTTTAACTCTTTTCTTATTTGATAATGATGGAGAAGATCTTCCTTTTGCAATAATTGATGGAGTAAGTGAAAAAAATCTTGGAATCCTTTCTAGTGGCGAATCAAAAAAGGTTAGCTATGATGTAATAACCTATCCTGATGTTGAACCTGGAATCTACAAAGTCCCTATAGAATTGAACTATTTTGATAATACAGGAAGGGAATATACTAAAGATGATTTCATAACATTGATAGTCAATCCTGTTCCAAAAATTGATATAAGCATAGATAGCTCAGAATTAACAAAAGAATCTCCAAGTGGTGAGGTAAGCTTTAAGATAGTCAATAGAGGTTTTGGAGATATACAATTTGCAAATTTAAAAATTGGAACCTCAGATACGTTTGCTCTTCTTAGCAGCTATAATCAAGAATATATGGGAAATATTGATAGCGATGATTATGAAACTGCAGATTTCATAATAAAAAGCAATGATGATAAGATAACAATTCCAATAACTCTTGAATTTAAAGATTCATTGAATAATGAACATTCTATCAACAAAGAGCTTTCCTTGAATATCTACTCAATAAGTGATACTAGTAATGCAAAGAAAAGCAATCTTGGAACTATAATTATAATAGTTGTTCTTGCTGTTGGAGGATTTTGGTATTACAAAAAAAGGAAAAAAAGCCATAAGAGGCACTGATTATGCTTGAGTTTTTCAGGCTAGCAATAATCAATATAAAAGAAAAAAGAACAAGAAGCTGGCTTACGCTTCTTGGAATTTTTATTGGTATTGCTAGTGTTGTAGCACTCATTGGTTTGGGTGATGGTTTAAAGCTTGCCATAAGTAGTCAGTTCGGTATTAGTAGTACTGAGGTTTTGACTGTTCAAGCAGGAGGGATAACTGGTGCTGGTCCTCCAGGAAGCGCAGTTAGTAATCCCTTAACTCTTGAGGATTCTGATGCTATTGAAAAACTTGACACAGTAGAGTATTCTATTCCAAGAGTGTTAAAAACAGGTAAATTAGAATTTAATGACCGTCTCATTTTTGGTTTTGCTATGACTATTCCTGATGGGGAAAAAAGAGATTATGCATATGAAATCCTTGATATCGGAACAGAACAAGGAAGATTGTTAAAAGATGGAGATACAAAAAAAGTTGTTCTTGGATATAATTTTTTTGCTGATAAGGTTGGACTTGATCGCCCTGTAAATGTGGGAGATAGGATTTTAATTCAAGATGAAGAGTTTGAAGTTGTTGGAATAACTGAAAAGAAAGGCAGTTTCATATTTGATAATATTGTTCATATGAATGAAGAAGTAATGTTAGATCTTTTTGATCATGATGATAGCGTTAATATAATTGCTGTAAAAGCAAAAAATAAGGATGTACTTGATAAGGCAAAAGAGGATATTGAAGAGCTTCTTAGGAAAAGAAGAGATGTTAAAGTTGGAGAAGAAGATTTCAATGTTCAAACACCTGAAAGCATACTGGATACGGTTAATACTGTTCTTAGTGGTGTTCAAATATTTGTTGGGATGATTGCTGCAATAAGCATAATAGTTGGTGCTTTAGGTATTGTAAATACAATGCTTACTTCTGTCCTTGAAAGAAAGAATCAGATTGGTGTTATGAAAGCTATAGGCGCAAAAAATAGTGATATCTTTTTCATTTTCTTTTTTGAGTCAGGCCTTATGGGTTTGATTGGAGGTGTTGTTGGTGTTGCATTTGGTAGTTTGATAAGTTATTTTGGAACAAAAGGAATTCATGATTTTGTTGGGACTGATATTGGTGTTAGCTTAAATCTGTTTCTTATATTTGGTGCTTTACTTGGAAGTTTTATGGTTGGAAGTATTGCAGGTATTATTCCAGCTATGAGGGCGGCAAAAGAAAATCCTGTTGAGGCTATTAGAGGTTAAGATGCTTGAGATAGAAAATATAAAATATGTATTGAAGAAGCTTTGGGCTAGAAAAAGCCGTAGTTTCTTAACGATTCTTTCTATTTTTATAGGCATAACTACAATATTCATTTTTATAAGTTTTGGACTAGGATTATATCTTTATGTTGATGAGGTTTCACAAACACAAGGTATGAATAAGTTCATCGTTCAAGCTAAAGGAGGAGGTGGAGCACCAGGTCTTGATAATACTTTCAAGATCACTGATGATGATGTTGAAGTGGTTGAGAAAGTGTCAGGTATAACATCTACTGCACCGTTCTACATAAAAACTGTTGAGATTGAAAAAGATAATAAAAGAAATTATGCTTTTTTGATGGGTCATGGAACTACAACTTCTGAACTTAGTCTTGTTTCAGATCTTATGACAGTGAATTTATTAGAAGGTCGTAATCTAAAGGATGGAGATTTGAGCAAAGTTGTATTAGGATATAATTATATTCTTAATGATAAAATTTTTAGCAAAGGGTTTGATACAGGAGATAAAATAAGTATCAATGGCAAAATTTTTGAGATAGTTGGCTTCTATGAACCTATTGGAAACCCAGGGGACGATAGCAATGTTTATTTGACTATGGATGCGACAGAGCTTCTTTTTGATGATGAAGAATTAAGCTATGGAATGATTGTTGGAGAAGTTACAGATGTAAAAAACCTTGATAGTATTGTCGCATCAGTTGAAAAAGATTTAAGAAAAAGTAGAGATCAAGAAGAAGGTAAAGAAGATTTTTTCGTACAAACTTTTCAAGAAGTTTATGAACAATTTTCTATGGTTCTAAATATAATTATTGGTTTTATCATATTAATAGCTTTAATAAGTGTTATAGTAAGCGCCATAAATACTGCCAATACTATGATTACTAGCGTTATTGAAAGGATTCCTGAAATTGGAATCATGAAAAGTATAGGTGCAACAAATGAAACAATAAGAGACATGTTCTTGCTTGAGTCCTCAATCCTAGGAGGATTAGGAGGAGTAATTGGCCTTTTACTCGGTTATATTATAACTTCAACTGCTGCAAACATTTTGGATTCTCTTGGTTGGGGTTTTTTAAGCCCGTCATATAATATTTATCTTTTCATTGGGCTGTTTCTTTTTGCTGTTGTTGTTGGAACACTTAGCGGAGTTATTGTTGCTATCCAAGCAAGCAAACAGAACCCTGTAGACGCACTACGTTACGAATAGAACTAATTTTTATTGTACTAAACTTCTTTATGACTTCTTTATGTATAAATAAGTAACGGGAAAGCTTAAAAAGAAAGGGCTTCGTTGAATACTGATGAAAAATGATTATATCCTTAAAGGAAATATTCCAAAAGCCATATTGAAACTTAGTGCTCCTTTAATATTTGGATTAATATTACAAACAGGATATAATATTATTGATACTATTTTTGTTGGAAAATTAGGTATTGAAGCACTAGCTGCAATAAGTGTTACTTTTCCCATTGTCTTTTTCATGATTGCTCTTGCTAGTGGTATTGGCCTTGGTACAACTTCAATCATATCAAGAAATATTGGAGCAAAAAAATTAGAAGAAGCAAAAATAACAGGATTTACAAGCCTTATTCTTTTTATGATTATAACTCTTATATTCAGCCTTTTTGGAGTTCTTTTTGGAAAACACATATTTACTTTTATGGGTATAGGAGAAGATATTCTTCCTCTTGTATTAGATTATTCTAAATGGATTTTTGGTGGAAGTTTTTTCATGTTTTTCGGTTTTGTGATAGAAAGTATTCTTCGTGCTGAAGGTAATATGAAAACACCTATGTACGCAATGATTGCAAGCACCTTACTTAATATAATTCTTGATCCATTACTCATATTTGGTCTTGGTCCTTTCCCACGATTAGAGATTGAAGGAGCTGCTATCGCAACAATCATTGCAAGAGCAATCGGAACAATAGGTATTGCTATTTATTTTTTCAAAGGAAATAATATCCTTAATCTCAAACTTGAATGGCTGGGTTGCAAATGGAAAAATGTTAAAGAAATATTATATGAAGGAATTCCTGCTAGTTTTGTTAGGATTCTTATGAGTACAGGTCAATTTTTTTTGACAAAGATCATTGCTAGTATGGGAACCGTTGCGCTCGCTGCTTTTGGTATAGGTTTTATGAGAATTGATAGTTTTATATTCATGCCTGCTTTTGGTGTTGGTATGGCAATAGTTACTCTCGTTGGTCAAAACGTGGGTGCTAAAAAATATGATAGAGCAAAAACTAGTGCTATTTATGGTGGTGCTCTTGCTGCAATAATAATGGTCAGTATTGCTTTTACTATCATGATATTCAAAAAACAGGTTATAGGATGGTTTACTGATGATCTAGAAGTTGCAAGATTATGCTATAATTATATTAGCCTTGTTTGGCCAAGTTTTCTTTTTATAGGATTTTCTTTTGTTATCCTTAATAGTTTCCAAGGTGCTGGAAAACCAATGATACAATTATTTCTTCCAATAACTAGATTCTTCATATTTATTATTCCAATAACTTATTATTTCGGTGTGATCAAAGGATTTGGCATTTCTGCTTTATGGAAAAGTATCCTTGCTGCAAATATATCTGTTGGAATAGTATCTATAATACTTTTTTTCATTATTGGATTGAAACCTAAAATAACTACATAATACTAATAAATTTTGGTGCAACTACTAGAAATGCCCATATATTGAAACTTGTGTGGGTTAATGCGAAGATTGCTGCTTTATGTATTTTTCCTCCAAAAAATACTAAGTAAATTGTTGCTTGTATAATATCATATAATATTGCAAAAAATATTCCGATAGAAGTTATGGATATAAGATTTAGTTTTGGTACTATTAAGGATATACAAAATATTAAGAAAAACCCAAATAACACGCTTGGAGTATATCTCCCATTCCAACTTGTTGCAAGAAATAATGATGCAAATCCTGTAAAAATGCCTATAAAAGCCCCATAAGAATAGCTTGTTATTATACATGCAAAAAGGGTGAGGTCAAAACCAAATTCTATATTAACATATCTTTGGTAAAATTTTATTATCCATGCAAGAAAAATAAGCATAAAAATTATAAATGCATCTTTCATCAATGTAAAAAAACAGACAATCAATAATACAAAGATTATAGATAAAATTCTATTTGTCCTATTTTTAAAAAAATGTTCAAGTATTTCCTTGTAATCTTTTCTTTTTCTCATCTTACATAAAACCTAATAATTTTGGGGCAACTTTTAAGAAAAGAAATATGTTGAAAAAAAGATGGCTTATAGCAAAAGTTAATCCCCTACTTATTCTTCCATCGAAAAACCCTATTGATAAAAATAGAAATAAAGTATCATAGAATAAAGTTATTATTATACCTAATAATGAAATGTTTGTAGTGCTAAATAAAGGAATAATCAATGCAATCAATGCGATTATCAAGTAGGACGTTAATGTGAGTGGATTAAACCTTCCTCTCCATAGGCTTGATACAAACATTGATGCAAAACCTGTGAGTGTTCCTATAAAAAAACCATATGAATATGAAGTTAAAACTGTTGAAAGAAGTACAAGATCAATACCAAGATAAAAAGGCATCTTTTTTTGATATGATTTTATAAACCAAGAGAAAAATATCAAGAAAAATATAATTGCTGCTTTTTTTACCAATGAGAAGAAAAATATTGTCACAAATACAAAGAGGATAATATAAATATAATTTTTTTTTATGAAATGTTCAATTGTTTTTTTCATTTGATTTCATCTTTTTTAAATACATGTTTACTTTTTCTAAAATTTTTCCCTTCAGTTCATTATCAAAGCTTGTTTTGTCCAAGATTTTTTTTGGGTTTTCTTTTGGATATGTTGTCATATTTGACATAAAATTATTGCCTGTCTTTTTTACTTCAAATTCTATCTGTTTTGCATATTTGGTGCCAAATAATCTTATGCTTGGAAATTTGGTTATGTGATCTGCTCCGGCTTCAATAAGTTCATGTATCTCTTCTAACCTATCAACCCAGCTTCCTGCAACAATATCCATTTTTGGAAAAGTTTTTCTTAATTCTTTTATCCATTTAACATAATAGCTTGTTCTTGGACCAACTTTGAATATTGTGCCTTCATGAGGATTCAACGCATAAAATGTTACTCTATCAATATCATATTCTTCAATAATATTTTTTAATTCATTGAAATCTTCTAATGTTTCACCAAGACCTATTATGATAGTTATAGAATTTTTGAGTCCTAATTCTTTTGATGCTTTATACATGTTAAATATAGGTTTTAATGGTTTACTTGGGCAAATTTCGTCACGAAGCTTAAAATTTACACATTCAACTGCGCCACTCACCCCTTCAATGTATTGCATGAATTTTTTTATTACCTCTTTTTTTAAGTCACCAATATTTAACCATTGCTTTCGACCAGTTATCTCATAGATCTTTTTTGTTATATCCACCAATTCTTCTATTTCATAACTATCAAACCCTCCACTTAAGAATTCTTCTCTCCAACCACACATCTTACTTATAACTGCTTCAGCTAGAATAGTCTCTTTTCTTCTTTTTGCAAGCTTAGGGTTTTGAATCTTATCCTTTTGAGTACTCATATAGCAGAACTTGCAATCTCCTTTACTACAATACCAAGATAGAAATATTGCTCTCTCAAAATAGATATTTTTCATAAAATTTAAAGAAAAAAAAATTATTTATAAATTGATTGTTGATATCTCTTTTATTTTTTTGCCCCAAGAACAAGACTGAATAAGGCTTGCCTTACAGGTACCGCGTTTCCAGCTTGCTCAAAATAGTAAGCATGAGGGGTTTCATCAACGTCAACATTTATTTCATTTACTCGTGGAAAAGGATGAAATATCCTCATATTTGACTTACATCCTTTGAGCATAGACTTATTTAATTCGTAGATATCCTTTACTTTTTCATATTCTTCATTATTATCAAATCTTTCTTGCTGTATCCTTGTCATATACAAAATATCCACTTTATCAATTATATCTTCAATATTTTGAGTTTCCATAAAATTGATATTATTTTTTGTAAGATTATCTAAAATATAATCTGGCATCTGAAGACTCTTCGGTGCTACAAAATAGAGTTCTGGTGAAAAATGAGATATACCTTTTGCAAGACTATGAACCGTTCTTCCATATTTCAAATCTCCAACTATTGCGACCTTTACATTATCAAGCCTATTTTGAGTCTTTTTTATTGAGTAAAGATCAAGAAATGTTTGGGTTGGGTGTTGATTTGCCCCATCACCAGCATTGATTATTGGAACTTTTGATACTTTTGCTGCTTCTAATGCAGCCCCTTCAAGGTAATGCCTAATCACTATAACATCACAATAATGATGCACCATCCTTATTGTATCCTGCAAAGTTTCTCCTTTCTTTCCAGAAGTCATACTTGGATCTGAAAAACCTAGGACTTTTCCTCCAAGCCTTAACATTGCAGATTCATGACTAAGCCTTGTTCTTGTTGAAGGTTCAAAAAATAATGTTGCCAAGATCTTACCTTCAAGTAGCTTGTTGTTGTTACTTTTCTCGATCTCTTCAGCAGTGCTCAAAATTTTGAGAATATCATCCTTTGAGAAATCTTCTATAGAAATTATATTTTTATCTAAAAAATCCATCCTAAAATATTGATTATGATTTTATTAATAAATCTTATTGCTTCTCGTCGAGAAAATAAACTTAATTTATAAGCCCCTGGAGGGATTTGAACCCTCGACCTGTGCTTCACTCAAACTGTTTTTGTTTTACGAGAGCACCGCAATAGCCACTATGCTACAGGAGCATGACGAAGTCATGGTTCTGTGTACAGAAGAGCTTGACTCTTATTGTACTACAGGAGCATAAAAAAATATTATAATTTTTTCAATATTTCTTCTTTGGAATTATTTCTTTGACATTCACTGCAGATATAATGCTTTTTGCCTTTCTCATCTTTTACTACAGTTCCAAGAATCTTATTCAAGAATATTTCTTCTATTTTTTGATTGCAACTTTCACATTTCATAAAAATCCTCTGAATTTTTTAAAGTTTGAAAAACTAAATTTTTCACTGTTTCATTTACATTAGGATTACTATTTAATTTTTAAGCATTTTCATAATTTAATAGAGATTATAAGTAAAACCACTCCGGTTACTAAAGTTGAGATATATATTGGCTTATTCCAAGCAAGTATTTTTTTCCCATCAAAGTTCAAAAAAGGAATCATATTGAAAAGACCAAGAAATGAGTTTATGTATGCTCCAAAGACCCCTATTGGTGCTAAAGGAGTAAATATCAATAGGATAAATAAGATTGCTAGTATAAAATTTGTTGCTGGGCCTGCCAAAGAGATTATTCCATTTCTTTTTTTTGTTATGTTTCCATGGATCATAACAGCACCTGGTGCTGCAAACAAGAAACCCACAAAACTCATAAGTAACATCATTATAAGCATTGAATTGTCGGCTCTGAATTCTGCCCAGCAATTATATTTTTGAGCAACTAATTTATGAGCTAACTCATGAAACAAAAACCCGACGCCGACAGTCAACCCTGAAAGAAAAACAAGTGAAATAAAAGAAGTTTCTCCATCCCTCAACACCAATGCAAAAGCAATGCTTATCGCAATCCATGCTTTTAAAAGGTGTCCGCTTTCGATTTTACTTATCTTAAAATTTTGATAAAGCTTTTTCATGATAAATAAGAATCAAAAAGCGTTTTTTTATAAGGTTTTGCTTCAAATAAAATTTATTACCATTATTAAATAGATACATTTATATATATTTGAGGATTATATTTTTCTAATGTCAGACGTCAAATTCCTTTATGAGCAAGTGAATAGGTTAAAAGAAGAGATTGATGAACAAAAAGTCGGTAGACTTTTCCTTCTAAAATTTGCTGAATTGAGTAATGATACAAAATATAGCAAAAGATTACGATCAAAACAACATAGAAAAGAAGAAATTGCAAAAAAAGGGATAATACACGAATTAACTTCATATTTCAATAATATTTCTGATAATTATAACACTTTAGATGAAGAAATAGAAAGAATTCAATCAACAGAGAAATTTATATTTCCTTTTAAAAGAATAATTGATGAAGCAAAAAATGAAGATATAATTGACGCGATAGATAAAAGTCTTGATGAATACATTCTTGATTCTGAACAACAGGATTTCAAAAGGCAAAAATCAGATAAATTATACTCCTTGCTTGTGGATAATTTATCAGACACTATATACAATTGATAATTTATTTTTAAAAAAATTAATTCCAATAATTACAAAATTTCACTATATAATTGAGCCACTCTGCTCCTTTCAGCATCTTCTAAAGTGATCATTGCAACATAATCAACATCTTTTTGATTAGAATACTGATGAGTTCTATCTATAGCAACAGAAAGCCCATTTGAAAATTTATCAACAAACCTATTATCTATCTGACCAGGATCCCCCATTATTATTATCCTACTCGTCTCATCAAGTCGTGTTACAAATGTCTTTATTTCGTGTTCTGTCGTGTTTTGACTTTCATCAAGTATAAGGTCTGTTTTTTTAAGAGTTCTGCCTCTTATTTTTTGAAAAGGTTGTATAGCAATATTGCCTTGTGCCATATATTCTTTTGTTTGAGTATAATTTATACAATCAATATCTTCATTTTCAGGAGTTAAAAGAAACTCAAGATTATCATTATAAGAATGCATGTCATATTCAAGCTTTTCACCAACATCCCCTGGAAGAATCCCCAAATCATCACCCATGCCTGTCGGTGCTTTAGATAATAAGGTTGCTGAAAAATGATTCTCTTCAACACCATTAAGACTGCTTGCTAGTGCAAGAAGGGTTTTTCCTGTTCCGGCAATACCTGACATATATACCACTTTTATCCTATCATAATCTCTTAAAAGTATCATAGCCATGTGCTGCTCATAATTTTTAGGTTTGATATTCATCAAAGGCATAACATTTTCAATTTTTGGTTCTTCAACAATCAGTTCATCCAAACATTTTCTAAGAAGAAGATCAGTATCACCAGTTTCTTTGTTTTTCACTATTAAAAATTCATTATTTATAACATCAGAGAGATCATACCTTAATATGCTTGAAGATTTAAAATATTCAATGTCTGATGTTTCCAGTTCCACATACCTATAACCTTTATAGAGATCTTCTGGATCAACAGAAATAGTGTCATTAAGTTGTTTTTCGGCTTTTCCGCCTTGCATAGATACAGATATCCTTAAATTTATATCATTAGATACCATCCTAACATCTTTATCTTTAGAATTTTTCTTTATCTCAAAATAAGATGCAATTATCTTTTCATCCATGCTCGCATCAAGCTCATTACCTAATTTTTTATCCCTTATATGAGTTCGAATTATCCCTCCTTCAGTTGTTACTAGACCTTCAGTCCAAGATCGGCCTGTTTCATTAAGTTTTTGTTCTATCTCTTCTAATTCTCTAGAAACTTCTCTTGCAGTATGTGCAATATAAGATTTTTCTTTCTTTTTTTTGTCAAGCTCTTGTATAACTTCATGAGGTATAACAACTTCATTATCTTCAAAAGTATACATTGCTTTAGGATTTCTAAGCAAAGCATTTGTATCCAATACATAAGTTTTTTTTGTTGGTGCTTTTTTATCCTTTACAAAAATATTTCTTAACCCTTTTGCTATTTTTCTGTAAGGAGAATTATATTTTTTTGTCAATATATTTTTCATATCATCCAATCCATTATATTTTGAAAGATTGTCTTGTGAAAGCACAGATATTAATTTGGATGAATCACCAAGATTCTCATATTCAAATTTTAAGATTTCAAGCTTTTTCTCAAGCTTGCTTTCTAAATCTACTTCAGTGAAGATTGATTCAATCTTTTCATCAAATAATCTGTTAAAATTTGAATATATCTTGTTTATATGTTCATCAAATAGATTCACTAAAAGTGATTTGTATCTAGAATCAAGCGTATCAGACCTATTACGCACTATTCTTCTTAATTTATCCAATTGAGATAAATGATCAACATGTACAAATCCTGAATTTAGAAGAAGAGAATCTTCAGATTTTATTTTTTCAGCCGTTTCAATAAAGGACGAATATGCATCTAATTCTTTTCCCATTGAAAAAATATCCATTGATACTTCATCAGATAATTCAAAAAATTCAGAATTTTCTTTTATTTTTATATCAAATCTTTCTAACTCATCTTTTACAGCATATAAAATTTCTTTTTCATCAAGAATCATATCAAGATTTTTATCTTTTAAAGAAATAATATTATTCGAATCCGAAGATATTCTTTTTGTATAATTTTCTATAAAAGAACTATACTCTTTCTTAAATTCAAAAGAACCAATATCCTTTAATATATTATTTAAATTATTATAATGATCGGTGATTTCATCAAAAGACTCTGAAGAATAAGAAGGATGATCAAACTGATCTATAAGAATATCATGGCTTTCTAATCCTTTCTTGAAAGTTCCAGCAACCTTTTTTAATTCATTCACTTTTAATATCTGATTTTCAAAGTCAAGTTCTTCAATATTTTTTGCTTCATTATTTATTCTTTCTAAAGAATCAGATAAGGAATCTAAAGTATAAAGAGTATTATTTAATTTATCAAATTTATTTTTATAAAGATCATTTTCTGCTTGTGATATCATATGTAAAAAATTTTCTTTTTCTTTTGAAGCTGTTTCTAATAATATTCCATCAAGCCACATATGATATTCTCCAAAAATCTTATCCAGACCATCTCTAGTTTCTGGATTGATTTGAGGGATTCTTGAAAGAGTATTTACTCTTCTTTTTGATTCTCCAAGATTCGAATAAAGATCTATTATCTCTTCAATCCCATAATCTTTTTCCATCTGTTTTTCAAATGTTGAAATAAAATTTTCTGCGCGTGCAGTATTTTTTTGATATGAAGAAAAAGCTTTTTCATAATTGCTTGTCCATTCTTTTTTTGAATTTATTATTTTATCATGAGAAATTATTACTTTTTTTGTAGAAAGATTCTTACTTACATTTTTTAAAAGATTCTTAAGATTATTTGTCCCTTCTTTTTTCAGATCCTTTTCTTTTTCTCCAACATAACTATGAGAACTCGCAGACCTATAAAGTGTTTCTGAAGATTGAATCAGATTAAAAACACCATCAAGAAGTTGATTTTTTATATCCTCTTCACCATTTTTTTCTTTTATTTTAGTATTCAATGGAGGCGAAATGATAGATTTTGAAGAAAAATATTTTTCTTTTATAAAAGATACAAGATTATCTGCATAAGAGGTTACTTTTTCAAAAGCTATAAGATCTGGATCATTGATAGAATATGCTTCTATACTCTTTTTGCTTGTTTCTAATGAATCCAATAAAGAAAAAAAGTCATCTTCTTCGAATTGCCTTTCAAAATCATCAAGGTTATTTTCAATATTTTCTAGTATTAATTCTAAGCTCTGCATTCAAACCCCAACCACCATAAACTTCTAACTATAACCCAATATAAAAAGGTTTCTATTCTAAAGTAGTTAAATCATTTTATATCGTGGAAACTATAATAATGAGGTAAATAAATATTGTCTCCAGAAAAAGCTCTTTCAACTAAATAATCCTTGAAGCTTTTCCTTGTCTTATGGTCTGCATGCACTAAAAAAAGATTTTTAGGATTTACTTTTTGTATCCAATCGTACGCTTGATCCCTATACATGTGACCACTTAGATTTTTCAATTCATGAACCTCTGCGTTCACATCATAAAAATTAGAACTCCAATTCCTCCCTCGCCCTTTGGTTATCTTTACTTTTACTTTTTCATTAGAATCTTTAGCGGAAAGAATTGTTCTTCCAACTTCTTCCGCCTGATATCCACATATCACAACAGAATTCCTCTCATCCTCAATACCTCTATTCTCACCTTTTTTTGTTAAATAATTCAAGATTCTTCCTTCTGTGAACATCCCTGATGCACTTATCACAACATAAGGGAACGATTTCTTCACTATGGCTTTTGATTTCCTTGAGCTTTTACCTATCCTATACCTTTCATTTATAATAAATGAAGCATCGTCTACACCTTCTAAGAATTCAGAATGATTCTTATACAATTCAAAAAGCTTACTTCCAGTTGGAGAATCAACAAAATAAGGCACATCAGGTATCTCTTTTTTATCATGTAGATCCTTGATGAAATTCATAATCATCTGCATCCTATTTACTGTAAAAGCTGCAAAATAAGCCTGACCTCCCCTATTGATAGTTTTATTTATTATCTGTTTTATTTCTTCTCTAGGATCATAATCTGAGTCAAAATCCTTATCGCAATTGGTTGAATCGAAAACTAAGCTATCTATTGAATCTGGAATTTCTGGCTCACCAAAAAAACAATTTTGATAACCTATATCCCCTGTGAATAAAATCCTATTAATCCCCTTTTCTCCTTTGTAATTCAAAAGAACCTGCGAGCTTCCAATAATGTGGCTTGCTTTCAATAATTCAAAATTTAGATTTTCAGTCAAAGGCACATGCTTATGAAAGTTGATAGGATTACACATATCTGAAAAACTACTAGGAACACCTTGATCAAACCACTCTTTAATATTTTCAACCCTTAATTCAGAAGGTAAAAATAATGCATCATCATAAGTGTCAGGATTTCTTGGTTCTAACTCTAAAAATTGTTTTTCTTCAATACCTATATCTCCCCCAACTACATTTTTTAAGATTGGAGTCATTCTATCGAACTTGGCTTTTTTACCCATATACTGCTTTAACAATTCCAACGTTGGAAGAGTTCCATATATTGGTCCTCTAAAACCATATTCTTCAATGAATTTAGGTAGTTTTCCTATATGATCAAAATGACCATGTGTTGCAATTACAGCTTTCAGATTAAAAGGTAAGGGATAAACAGAAGATATCTTATTTTCTAAAACAGAATTTCTTTGAGGAATACCCCCCATATCTAAAGCGTAATGATTATTTCCTTCACTAACCACATAATGAGAGCCTGGGACCGTGCCTGATGCACCCACAAACATTAACCTTAAACCCTGACCCATATATTATTCTAGGAATTAGATATATTTAATCTTAACTAATTTTATAGGTTATTCGTCTATTGCTTTTCCCTTTATTGTCCGCTTTGACAAATTCTAACCTTCCTATTTCACCAATATTATCCAAATGAGTTCCGCCACAAGGCTGAACATCAACACCCTCAATATTAACAACTCTTAAAACAGCTATATCCTTCATCAAATGAGGACTTGGACCAGCAAAATTTGGAATCTTTAATGCCTCTTCCTTTTTCATGAAACTCTTTATGACTGGAATATTTTTTGATATCAACTCATTTGCCCTATCAAAGCATTTTATCACTTGTTCCTTATCATAATTCTCAAAATTGAAATCTATTCGTGACTTTTCAATATCAAGTTGGTTTCCACTAGTGTTTGCACCAGTCTCATCATGGATCACTCTTGAAATAACATGTGCTGCTGTGTGCATCTTCATCAATTGATATCTTCTTTCCCAATCAATAACACATTTCACTTCGTCACCGGTTTCAAGACCCTCTCCAACTATTTCATGACTTATATCATCACCAAATTTGCCAACATAAACCACTTCAAACTCTTTACCGTCTGAAGTTCTTATCATCTTTCCTAAGTCGTGAGGTTGTCCACCACTATTAGGATAAAATATTGTGTCACAAAGAACTACATATTTTCCATCTTTGACACTTTTCACTTTTGTTATCAATTCTTTTTTATAACAATCAACTAAATATGCATAATCCATAATATCACCTATTTTATCTTAAAATCTAAACATATCCTAAAAACATGAGGAGCGTGCTGACCACATTTTACCAATTCTAAAAATTCTGGCTCAACATTTCTTTTCTCACATGCATTTCTTACCTTTTCATAAGCTTGATCAAAATCTGATTCATTCAAAAAATCATAAAAATGAACAATTGTTCCTTGTTTAGAAACACTAAGTGCCACATCCAAAAAATCCTCCGCAGACTTAGGAAGAGGCATAAGTATCCTATCAAAAATTTGTTTTTCTTTTATTGATTGAAACTGTTTATAATCTTCAACCATCTCTTTACCTATCTCTTCATCTTCACTATAAACTTCAATTACTCCAAAATCTATTACGTCAGAAATCTTTTCAAAATCAATCGCTCCTTCTTTTAATCCTCTTTCATAATAGAATTCCGAAGGTTCAGCATTCAAGATATGATAATATATTGGCTTATCAATTTTTGAAATCAAATCTTTAAACTCGGATTCATTCCAACCATTCTCTTTGACATAATGAGCAAAATCAAAACATATTCCTTTAACAGGAACCTCCTTTATTATTCTTAATATAGAATCAGGTTTAGAAAAAAGATTGTTTTCTGTAAGATTTTCAAGATAAGCATGAACTAAATATTTCCTTAATACCTTAAGATTATATATTAATTGATTCTCATCATCTGAAACAAATTGATTTTTTTCCATAAAAAACGCGTGCAATACAAATCCCAGAACATTATAATTATCTTCCACTAATTTATGAAGCTTTTCAAGCAAGACTTTATTATTCTCAAAAACATTTTTTTCTTTTGTGGTGAAATCAATTGTTTCTTTTCCAAACTTATGAGGCATGTGAATCATTACTTGAATATTTTTTTCTTTAAGATAATTAATTGCGGTTTGAACTGAATCTAATGAATCATCTATTTCTCCAGGTGCAAGATATAATTCAATCAATTTACATCCTGATTTTATCCTATTATCTAAAGCATTTTTACTTGTTCCAGACTTTGTACCAATCAAATATTTATTCAATTCTGGAATTATTTCATTCACATCTCCATTTATCAGTTTCACATTATCACATTTATTCAATCTAATATTATTAACTCCTAATTTATGTCCTTCCGGATTTATTTCTATACCAACCACATCCTTTGCAAAAGTGTTTTTTGATATGGTGCAAGGATAAGGTGCTGCTCCACTAAACATTGCAAGAACTCTTTCTCCTTTTTTTACTTGTTCAGAGATTCTTTTCCTGTCAGTTGAAAGCCTTGGACTATAATATACTTCTTCAACATTTATCTTCAAAGTGATACCATTTTCTTTTGTGATGGATTCTTTAGTGTTCTCTCCTGCAACATGTTCCATTTCCTGAGTCCTGAAAACTCCTCCGTGAATCCCTGCTTTTTTAACAACGGTCTTTGCAGTCTTGTTTGTTTTTAGAAGTGTTTCAGCAATAAATTTCTCTTTTTCTTTCAATTCATCATCAATCTCTAAAATTGCTATATTTCCGACTTGATCATAAGCAGTCTTTAGATGACTTAATTCTTCATCAGTCAATTTTTCTTGAAGTATTGTCTTAAAATCCTTTGATTCTTCAATCTCCACATCTCTTTCTATGAAATCAATATCTAATTCAAAATTAAACTTCTTTTTTATAGGAAAATATATTTTTTCACCTTCAATGAAATGCTTTCCACACTTATCAAAAAGACCACAATCTAGTAAATACTTCTTTAAACTTTGAGCATCTTTTTTCAATATACCTGCAAATAACATAATTATCAATAAAAAAGAAAAAGAAGTTTATTTAAAAAAGATTTGATTAACTACCAACATAAGTATTAAATATTTTTATACAATGATTTTGAATACATTTATATTCATATGTAGGAAGAGTACCTAAAGTATATTCCTTTATTCTATCTGAAATATAATTTGTGCTACTACATTCAGAATCATCAATACAATGTCCATCCTCTAAAATAGTTTCTTGATCTGCAGTCAAAGGAGCTACCGGTATAGAACCATCTCCTGTTCCTATATTACTATATAACCATTGTATTGCTTCATTTGCATTATAATCTTCAGGTGTTCCATCACCATCAAAATCAATACTAACTTTAACATCATCAGCATCATGCCATACTTTCTTGCTTGCATCCCAAGCACCTATTGCAAATATTGTTGCTCCAAACAATGTTAAAACAAGAATTAATGACCATACTTGCCATTTATGAATATTTATTTCTATTTTCATTATAAGACCTCTTTACTTATTTTTGAATCTAGAGATATATAAATATTATGGTCTTACCCATCCAACTTCATAATAAGTTACATCACCTTCAGCGTCAACTATTCCTAGAAGAAGCTTCTTCTTGGTGCTATGAGCAACCCTATTTTTTGAGCTGAATTCAAACCATGTAAGCTTATCAGCTTCACGAACAGGGTAAAGTATCCATTTTGCGTGGTCTTCACCAGGTTTAACACCTTTATCATACACCCTATATTCTGCACCAAATTTTAATGCTGTCTTTATTATATAGCCTCTATCTCGCATGTCTGCAAAAACCTTATATCTAACAAAGAAATCAGTCTCTAAACGAATAAATTTTTTAAGAAGCTTATCAAAATCAATATTTTTTTCTCTTGAATCTACGATTTGTAGTTTCTTTTTTTCAACAAGATAAAAAGCTTCTATAAAAGACATCTCAACCTTTTGCCTTTTAATATTTCCAAACCTGTGATTTGCATAGAGATCCCTAGCAAGATCTGACTCTTCAGTTATCACAACTTTTTCAACAATTATCGCTTTGGGTATTTCTTTTACCATATCAATTTTATAATCTCCTTCTTTTTATAAACCTTTATATATCAAGATTTATTCTTTCTCTTTATGAAAATTGTATTTTTAGGAACAACCTGTATGGTACCAACAAAGGAAAGAAACCATTACTCAATATATGCAGAGTATGATGGACAAGGCATTCTTTTTGATTGTGGAGAAGGAACGCAGCGGCAGATGAAGATTACAGGAATAAAACCAAGTAAGATATCTAAAATATTTATTAGTCATTGGCATGGTGATCACGTGCTTGGAATCCCTGGATTATTGCAAACCATGGGTGCTAATCAATATGAAGGTAAATTGCAGATTTTTGGACCTAAAGGTACAAAAGAAAAAATTATGAACATGTTTAAAGTTTTCATATTTGATAACAAGATTGAATTAGAGGTTATAGATATAGAAAAAGATGGTATAATACTCAATACAAAAGATTATTTGGTTGAAACTTACAAACTTGAACATAGCGTTGAAACATATGGTTACAAATTTATTGAAAAGGATAAAATAAATATTGATATTGTTAAAACTGAAAAGATAGGTCTAAAAGAAGGACCTGTAATGGGAAAGCTTCAACGTGGTGAAGATATTGAATTTGAAGGGAAAAAATACAAAAATTCAGAATTGACAAAAATAAAAAAAGGAAAAGTTCTTGGAATAATAAGTGATACTCGTTTTACAAGTAATTGTTATAAGATAGCTGAAAATGCAGATTTGTTGATAAGTGAAGCCTCATATGGAGATGATAAGGAAAATAAAGCTGAAGAATATTTTCACCTTACAAGCAAGCAAGCAGGTTTGATTGCTAGCAATTCTAATGTAAAAAAGCTTATACTTACTCATTTTAGTCAAAGATATACAACAACTTCTGAACTTGAAGAAGAAGCAAGAACTGTCTTTGATAATACTGTTTGTGCTTATGATTTTATGAAAACAAATCTATAATTTTAAAAAAATTATATTAATTTAAGTTCTTTTAATATGTTGCAAGCATTACATATTTTACCGCTTGAAGGTTCATTACATATATAACACAAATTTGCACTTCCTTCTTTTTCTCCTATTTTTTTTATTTTATCTTGATTTTTTAAGAAATGATTTACAATATTGCTTTTTGTTCCTTGATTCTCATTTTCTAGTTCATTTAACATTATTGAAATTTCGTTTCTAAATGAGGAGGATGAATAAGGACATTCAGTAAAGGTGTTTTTTAATCCTAAAAGAAAGGTATATAATCTTATATTTTTTTCAGAAAGTAAATATAATGGTTTTACTCTTCTTGTGAATTTATCATCTTTTTTTAACCCTGTTATTGGACCAAGCCTTGATAGAAGATTTGTTTGTGATTTCAATAAATTCATCAATATGCTTTGTGCTTCATCATCAAGATTGTGTCCTGTTGCTATCACATCATATTCTTTGGAATATTTATTTAATAATTGTCTTCTAAAAATCCCACAGATATGGCAAGGATTTAAGGTTGTTTTTTTTGTTATATCATCTAATGTGCTTGAATATTCTTCTTCAAAACTTTTTATCACAAAATCAATATCATATTTTTTTGAGAATTCATTCATATCATCAATAGTATATTCCCTATAATTTTTTATTCCTTCATCAATAAGAAGCCCTTTTACATTATATCCTAATTTTTTTAATATATGCAAAACGGTGAGACTATCTTTTCCTCCGCTTGTAGCAACAAGAATCTTTTCATTTTTATTGAAAAGATTAAATTGTTTTATTGTTTCTTCCACTTTTTTTTCAAAATCATCAATAAAATGTTCTTTACAATAAGAAGGGTTCAATATTACTGCTTTTTTTTCGCATAAATTACATTTCATAAAAATTCCTCTAAATTTTTTAAAACTTGAAAAATTATATTTTTCATTATTTTATCCTCCACTTACAACAGATAAAATTTTTATTTTTTCATCTCCTTCCAATTTTTCATCTTCAGTCAACACTTGATCATTAGATATTATTATAACAGTTTCAGGATTTATATCTAATTTTTCTAATAATTCCCTCACATTTCCTCTAAAATTGATATTTTTTTTCTTGTTTTCTTTTTCAATTAACACTTCCATAATATTTCACCAATTCTTCATCAATGTCTTTTTCTGTCATATTTATAAGAGGTCTTAATATTAAAATATCTTCTTTTATATTTTCATTTATACCTTCCAAATTTTCTCCTTTAATTATTGATCTTAATTTTTTTTCTATAATAAAATTTTTTTCATCAATATTTTCTTTTATTATATCTATTTTTGAAGGGGTGTTCAAAAAATTTTTTAGAAGAGATATATCCATATTTTCTTTTATTAATATAGGGTTTGGTACTACACCTCTTCTCATCATGAGAAGATTTGCTAAAATATCTTTTTTGTTACTTATTATTGAAGAAGTGTTAAGATCTGTTCCTATTGGAAGTCCACCAAAACAATCTATTTTACCTTCAAAAATATAAGAATTACCACCAAAAAGTTCAATTTCAAAATTTCTATCAAATTCTTTTAATGAAACAGGATTTTTTGTTTTTTCATATATTATTTCTCCAAAATCTCTTTCCATATCAACAGATTTTTTTCCAATATTTTTATCAATTCTTTGAACGCTAACTCTAAAAGTCTCTTTATTTTTTAATGAATCTGCAAATTTTTCTGCTTTTTCTTTCAATATCTCATAATCATATTCAAGATAGGTTGCGTTAGAATAATTTAATATACCAAAAACAGGCTTTAAATTTATTATTATTTCTGTTAATATTAATATTCTGCTATTTAATTTTATTACTTTATCATATTTGACTTTTTCTTTATCAAGATAAAATTTTATGTTTTCAATTAATCTATTCTCAAACCTTGCCCTGTTTTTTCCTTTCAAAGCTATTTCAGAATAACGAACAATTATACATTTTTTTTCTTCCATATTTATTATTATTTTATAAAAATTATTTCTATTACATCAAATAAATGTTCAAGATGTTCTTTTATCTCATCATTAATATTATTTTTATAAAGATCCTCATCACTTAAATCAATCTTTAAAATTATTTTTTTCTCTTTTATAGATACTTCTTTTATTAATTTATCATCAACAAGCATATTTCCTGTATTTGGATTTACAACATTTTTTAACTCATCATATGCTTTTTCTTCAATACTTTTTGCTTCTTTTTTTATTCCAATAGTTTCTTCATAATTTTCGATTGCTTTCTTTAAAGTATTAACTGCTAATACACTACAATGAACCTTAACTTGTGGAAGCCCTTCAAGTTCTTTCTCTACATCTTTCCAATTAATATTTTTAGCTTGTTCAATTGTTTTTCCTTTGGCAAGCTCTGTAGCAACACTTGCGGTCGCTATATTTGATGCACAACCATATGATTTGAATTTTACATCTTCAATTATTCCTTTATCATCTACTTTTATATCAATATTTACCATATCTCCACATGCAGGACTTCCTTCTATTGCATGTCCTGAAGGATTATCAATTTCTCCTACATTTTTTGGATTTGTAAAATGTTCTATAACTTTTTTTGTATATTCTAAAGTCATCTAAACCTCCTTTGTAAAACATTTTATGCTTGAAAAATTTATTTTTCTTTGTGTGAAATGTTCTATAACTTTTTTTGTATATTCTAATGTCATTTTATATTAAAACCTCAAAAATATAATTTTTATTTTGGTGTTAAAGGACTTAACTTTCTAAGATTTTCTACTGATTCCTTTAAACAGGTGAATGTGTATTCCAATTCTTCTTTTGTTGTATATTTTGAAAGAGTAAATCTAACTGAACCATGTGCTTGCTCATAACTTCTCCCCATAGAAATTAATATATCACTTGGTTCAAGGCTTCGTGAACTGCACGCACTTCCTGTACTTATATATATTCCTTTCATATTAAGATACATAAGAAGTGCTTCACCTTCAATAAAATCAAAAGTTATATTTATATTGTTACAAAGTCTTTTGTCATCTTTTGAACCATTTAAATGAGAATTTGGTATTTCTAAAACTTTTTCAATAAAATAATCCCTTAATTCTTTCATTTCTTTCACTTTTTCTTCATTCTTATCAAATCCTATTTCTGTTGCTTTCCCAAAACCTATTATTCCTGGAATATTTTCTGTACCGCTTCTAAGATTATTTTCTTGAGGACCTCCAAAAATTATCTTTTTTAAATCAATTCCTTTTCTAACATATAAAGCTCCAATACCTTTTGGACCATGAATTTTATGAGAATTTAAAGATAAAAGATCAATATTTTGTTTTTTTACATCAATTTCTACTTTTGTAAAACTTTGGGCTGCATCTATATGAAAAAAAACATTTTTTTTTCTACATAATTTTCCTATTTTTTCAATATTTTGAATAGTTCCTACTTCATGATTAGCATGAATTATACTCACAAGAAATACATTTTCATCCAATTCTTTTTCCAGCTGATCAAAATCTATAAATCCTTCACTATCAACATTTAAATAAACAATTTCAAAACCTTTTTTTTGTAATTGTTTTGAAGGTGCTTTGATTGATCCATGCTCAATTTTTGTAGTTATTAATTTTTTTTTATTATTTTTTAATCCTAATTCAGCCATTCCAAAAATTGCAAAATTGTTACTTTCAGTAGCTCCACTATTAAAAATTAAATTATCTTCTTTTTCTGCATTTATTTTTTTTTTTATTAAATTTCTTACATTTTCAATATTATGAAAAGAATTTAATCCAAATTCATAAATTGATGAAGGATTTCCATATTCTTCAACAATATTATTTTTTATAATATTGGCTGTTTCTTCATCAACTTTTGTTGTTGCTCCATTATCTAAATAAACAAAAGGTTTATTTTGGTTTGAAGAAATTTTTTCTTCATTATTTAAATAAATAAATTTATTTTTCATTTTTATACCTTATTTTATACAAATATTACAATTTTTTATATTAAATCCTTGTTCTTTATGTATTTTACAAAGAATTTTTTCTTTTTTTGCTAAATCACAATTTTTTTGTATTTCTTCTATAACATTTCCATTTTCTATAATTTTTTTAGCTGAAATATTAATATTTTTTAATATGATATTTGAAAGAGAACATTTATTTCCTCTTTTATTTTTTATATATTGACTTATTGCACTTTCAGTTATTCCTAATTTGTTAGATATTTCTTTATTTTTTAATCCTAAATTTTTAAGGGATAAAACCAATTCTTTTCTTATTGTTGGTAAAAGATACCATACTTCTAATTCTTGTGGTTGATTCATTTTTAATAATTATATAATAAATATTTATTATAATATAAATTAACAATTGTTAATTATTTTAAAAAGTTTTTGTTATATTAACTCTGACACCTTTATTTCATTTGGAAATATAATAATTAAAATCAAATAATTTTTTAAAAAATTTTAATAATAATAAATATTATAATTATTTTAATTTAATAATATTTTTTAAATTAGTATTAATAATAAACTAAAAATAATGTTATTTAATATATTATATTAAAATATTCTTTTTACATTATTATATTATTAATTATATAATAATTTATTATAACATATATAATATATATAATATATAATTATTTTATATATATAAAATAATAACAAAAAATAAAAAATTTAATTAAAAATTTTTTTTTAAAAATAATTTTAAAGTTAATAAATAATATTTTATTATTAATTATATAATATATAATAATATTTTATTTATAAGTAAAATAAATAAAAATATTTTTTTTGGTTTAAATAAAAGTTCCACAGGAAATGAAGGGGTCAGTCTTCCTAATTATATTATATATATTTACACAATACAAAAGTATATAAACCTTTATTTCATTTGGAAATTTTATGAATAAAAAAAATGTTAATAATCTTTTTGAAAAGTTTATTGATAAAAAGAGTCTTTTTAAAAATAAAGGAATTTTACAAGCAAGTTATCATCCAGATAATATTCTTCATAGAGATAATCAAATTGATCAAATAGCAAATATTATTGCACCAAGTCTTAGAAATGAAAAACCTTCCAATCTTTTTATTTATGGGAAAACAGGAACAGGAAAAACCCTTACAACTCAATATATTTCTAATCAAATGATGGAAATGGCTAAAAAAAGAGAAATACCTCTTTCAATATTTTATATAAATTGTAAACTTAGAAGAGTTGCAGACACAGAATATAGGCTTATTGCTCAAATTGCTAGAGAATTTGGAAAAGAAATACCTCCAACAGGACTTCCTACTGATGAAGTATATAATATTTTTATTAAAACTCTTGAAAATAAAAAACAAAATTTAATTCTTATTCTTGATGAAATAGATCAACTTGTAAGTAAAGCAGGAGATGAAATAATATATAATCTTACAAGAATGAATAGTGAACTTAAAAATTCAAAAATAACAATAATTGGTATTAGTAATGATTTAGGATTTACAAATAATCTTGATCCAAGAGTAAAAAGCAGTCTTTCAGAAGAAGAAATTGTTTTCCCTCCTTATAATGCAATACAAATACAACATATATTGAAAGAAAGAGCAAAAGAAGCATTTATTGAAGGTGCTGTAGGTGATGGAGTTATAGAAAAATGTGCTGCTTATGCCGCAAGAGAACATGGAGATGCAAGAAGAGCTCTTGAACTTCTTAGAGTTGCAGGAGAAATAGCAGAAAGAAATAGTAAAGAATTAATAGTAATAAATAATATTGATGAAGCTGAAGATAAAATTGAAAGAGATAGATTTATTGATATTGTAGTAACCCAACCTAAACAATTCCATGCAACACTTTATAGTATATTTCAAGTGTTAAGTAAAAGTAAAGGACAAATATATACAGGAGAAGTATATGAATATTATAAAGAAATATGTAATGAAATAGGTCTTCGTCCACTTACTCAAAGAAGAGTATCTGATATAATTGGAGAACTTGATATGCTTGGTCTAATAAATGCAAAAGTTATAAGTCATGGAAGATTTGGAAGAACAAGAGAAATAAAACTTTTATTAAATCCTACTTTAAAAGCTAAAATTTTGAATATTTTAAAAGAAGATCTCTTTTAAAATATATTAATTATATATATTATTAAGAATGGAAAACAAGAAAAAAATAATTAATCATTTTTTAGAAAAAGATTTTTTGATATCTGAAAATCTTCTCAATAAAATAATTTCTACAAATATAGATTATGAATCTTTTGATAAAAAAGAAAATAATATAATTTTAAATGAAGATATATATTCTCATTTTGAAGATAATAATATAAATGGAATAGATTGGAAAGAATTTGAAAAATTTAAAGTTCTTGATGAAAAAGGAAAAAACAAAGAAATATACAAAAAATTTCTTGATATGTTAGAACAAGAAGAAAAAGAAGGTATAGAAAAAAAAATTGAAGATATAGAAAAAGGAGAAACAAAAAGAGTAGATGAATTAGAATCTAATTCTAATAAATATAAAAAAGAAGAAGGAAATGTTGAAATAGTATTTTCTTATGATGAAAAATCAAAGAAACGAACAGTTTTAGATTTTGTAAATTATTTTAGATCTCGATTTAAACAGATGGAACCCATGTTTAAATCTCGTCTTAATAATAATCCTATAATTTCAATAAATAAAATAAAAATAAAATCTCAAAATGATAAAATTTCTTTAATAGGTATTGTAAGTAATATATCTTTAACAAAAAATGGACATATAATAATAGAACTTGAAGATTTAACAGGGAAAATAAAAATATTATTTACTAATAGGTCTGAAAATAATGAAAATTATGAAAAAGCAAAAGAAGTTGTTTTGGATGAGATGATAGCAATTGAAGGAACAATAGGTCAAAATAATGAAATAATTTTTGGAGATAATATTCTTTTTGCTGAATTATCCTTGATAAAAGAACTTAAAAAATCTCCAAAAGAAGAATATGTAGTTTTTATTGGGGATCCTCATATAGGTGCAGATATGTTTTTAGCTGAAGAATTTGAAAATATGATTAAATGGTTAAATGGGGATTTAAGTGATAATAAAAAAATAAAATCTTCAAACGATGAATTAATAAATTTAAATAAGGAAGAAGAAGAAAAAATAATTTCAAAAATAAAATATTTGATTATAACTGGAGATATTGTTGATGGAGTAGGTATATATCCTGCACAAGAATCTGACCTTTTTATTAAGGATATTAAAAAACAATATGATGTATTTGCTGAACTTTTGAAAAAAGTTCCTTCTCATATCAAAATAATTATTAATGCTGGAAATCATGATGCTATGAGAATAGCTGAACCTCAACCTATAATTTATAAGGAATATGCTGAAAAATTATGTGAAATGACAAATGTTATTATGATTTCAAATCCTGGCGTAGTAAATATAGGAAAAACAACTGAATTTGAAGGGTTTAATTGTCTTTTATATCATGGATATAGCTTTACATATTATGCAGATGTGATTGAAGATATAAGGAGTAAAGGGGGGTTGACTCGAGCTGATTTAATAATGCAAATATTATTGAAGAAAAGGCACCTTGCTCCAAGTCATGGATCAACACTTTATATACCTGACAGTGAAAAAGACAATCTTGTAATAGAACAAGCACCTGATTTTTTTGTCACAGGACACATTCATCGTTTAACTTCAATATCTAATTATAAAGGGATTTCTCTTCTTAATTGTTCTACTTGGATGGGAGAAACGGCGTTTCAAGAAAAGGTAGGATTAAAACCTCAAATAGCAAAGCTTCCAGTGGCTAATTTAAAAACAAGAGAAATATTGATATTTGATTTTGAAAAAGATAAAGAGGATGTTGAAAATGAGTGAAAAGTATAGTGAAAAAATAGGTGCTTATTTTAACATTTTAGAAAAGGGAATAAATGAATCATATATTATTGCAAAAGAAGCAAGAATTAAAGGATTTGATCCAGAAAATAAAGTGGATATACCTTTAGCAAGGGGAATTTCAGAAAGGGTAGAGGGACTTATTAGTGCCGCATCAGAACAGATACTTAATAGTGGAGTCGCAAAAAGAATAGAAGAACTCGAAAAGGAATATGGAAGCCTTGATTGGAGAGTTGCATTAAAGATTGCAGAAGAAGTAGCAAAACAAAAATTTTGTAAGTTTGAATCTGAAAAAGAAGCGATGGAAGTAGCTATAAGAGTGGGTCTTGCTTATATAACTCTTGGAGTGATAGCTGCTCCTTTGGAAGGATTTATTGAAATAAGATTAAAGGATACAAGGAATGGCAAAAAGTATTTTAGTACATTTTTTAGTGGACCTATAAGAGCAGCAGGAGGAACTGCTGCAGCTGTAACAATAATTATTGCAGATTATGTAAGGATTAAGATGGGATATGAAAAGTATGATCCTGACGAGATGGAAGTTAAAAGATATATTGCAGAAATTATAGATTATCATGAAAGATGTACAAACCTTCAATATTTTCCAAGTGAAAAAGAACTTGATTTTCTTGTTAGACATATTCCAATAGAACTTAATGGAGATCCTACTGAACAGATTGAAGTAAGTAATTATAAGGATCAACCAAGAATTGAATCAAATAGAATAAGAGGGGGGATGTGTCTTGTTCTTGCAGAAGGAGTAGCACAAAAAGCACCAAAACTTTTCAAACAACTTGATAAATGGGGAAAATCCATGGATCTTGAATGGGAGTGGATGAAAGAATTTTTAGAGATACAAAAGATTGTTAAAGCAAAAGGACAAACTAAAACTAAAGGGAAACAACCAAAAATAACACCTAATTATACTTATATTAAAGATCTTGTTGCGGGTCGTCCTGTTTTATCCCATCCTTTAAGAAATGGAGGTTTTAGACTTCGATATGGAAGGACAAGAACTAGTGGGTTTGCAGCAGATGCAATACATCCTGCAACCATGCTGATATTAGAGGATTATTTAGCAACAGGAACACAGTTAAAAGTGGAAAGGCCAGGTAAAGCAACAGTTTTATCCCCTTGTGATTATATTGATGGACCAATAATCAAGCTTAAGAATGGAGATGTTATAAAAATAGATAATGAGGTTCAACTTTCAAAAAAATTGAAATATATAGATAAAATATTATATCTTGGAGATATATTGATAAATTATGGGGATTTTAGTGAGAATGGTCATAAATTAGTTCCTGCAGGTTATTGTGAGGAATGGTGGATACAAGATTTAAAGAAAAAGCTTATTGATGAAGGAAAAGAGATAAATTCTCAAAACATAAAAGAAATAACTGGTTTATCTGAAGAAACATCTTCTAATATATTAAAAGAACCTATAAAAACAATTATATCTGCAAAAGATGCTTTTGAAATATCAATAAAAAACAATCTACCTCTTCATCCTTATTATACTTATTTTTGGAAAAGTATAACAATTGATGAATTAATATTTCTTAAAAAACAGATGAAAAAGTTTAATATATCTGAAGAAGATGGAACAATAAAAAAAGTTGTAATTCCTTATAATCCTGAAATAAAAATAATTCTTGAAAAGATAGGACTTCCTCATATTGTTGCGTCAAATGAATTTATAATAATAGAAAAAGAAAATGCTTATTCCTTCATACATACTCTTAATCCTTCAAAAGAATTAGATGAAGAAAATAATTTAACTGATCCATTAGATTTATTAAATAAATTAAGTGCTGTAAAAATAAATGATAAATCTGGAACTTTTATAGGAGCTCGGATGGGACGACCTGAAAAAGCAAAAATGAGAAAGCTTCAAGGAAGTCCTCACATACTTTTCCCTGTAGGAACAGAAGGGGGAAGACTAAAAAGTTTTAATACTGCTATAGAAAAAAGAAAAATAACAAGTTTATTCCCTGTTTTTTTCTGTAAAAAATGTGATAGTGAAACTATTTTTTCTTCATGTGAGACTTGCGGAGAAAAAACAGTAAAAAAATATTTTTGTCAAGATTGTGATTCTACAAAAAACAAAACAAATCCAAATTATAAACCTGAATTTACAGATAAGGCTTGTGAATTAGAAAGTGATAGGGGTGTGCATAGATCTGCATCGTTTAGACATAAAACCATACCTATAGATGAATTAATGATAAAGACAAGGAATAAACATCAATTAGGACTTATACCCGATCTAATAAAAGGTCTTGATGAAACACCAAACAAAAACCATCAAGTTGAACATTTAGTCAAAGGCGTTCTTAGAGCAAAAAATAATATTTATGTCAATAAGGAAGGAACAACAAGATATGATATGATAGAAATGCCTATAACTCATTTTAGGCCAGAAGAAATTGGTGTTTCAATCGATAAATTAAAAGAGATAGGATATGATAAGGATATTTATGGAAATGAAATTGTGGGAGATAATCAAGTTTTAGAATTATTACCTCAAGATGTAATATTGCCTGATTGTCCGGATAGCCCTGATGAATTTGCAAGTAAAGTTTTGATGAATGTATGTAATTTTATAGATGAGCTTCTTGAAAAATTGTATAATCAACCTCCTTTCTATAATGTAAAGAAAAAAGAGGATTTAGTAGGTCAATTGGTTATAGGATTAGCACCTCACACTAGTGCTGGAATAGTTGGAAGAATAGTTGGATTTAGTAAAACTCAAGGAATGTATACTCATCCCATGTTTCATGCAGCAATGAGAAGAAATTGTGATGGGGATGAAGCTTGCGTTATGATGTTGATGGATGGTTTATTAAATTTTAGTAGACAATTTTTACCAGATAGAAGAGGAAGCAGAACAATGGATGCTCCTTTAGTATTAACTTCTCTTTTAGTACCTGCAGAAATAGATGATGAGGTTCATGGAATGGATATAGTATGGAACTATCCTTTAGAATTATATGAAGCCGCACTTGAATACAAAAACCCTTGGGATGTTAAGATAAAACAGATAGATAATGTATTAAACACTCCTGCACAATATGAAGGAATGGGGTATACTCATGAAACTACCAGCATAAATAGAGGGGTTCTTTGTTCGGCATATAAAACGCTTCCCAGCATGACAGAAAAATTAGATGGACAGATGTCTTTAGCTGAAAAGATAAATGCGGTTGATGAGATGGATGTTGCAACACTTGTCATAGAAAAACATTTCATAAAAGATGCAAAGGGAAATTTAAGAAAATTTAGTATGCAACAATTTAGGTGTGTAGATTGTAATGAAAAATATAGGAGGCCTCCTCTTTTAGGTGTATGTACAAAACCTAAAGGAAAAGATATTTGTAGAGGAAAAATAATATTTACTATAAGTGAAGGAAGTGTAATAAAATATCTTCAACCAAGTATTGATATAGCTAATAAATATAATGTGAGTCCTTATCTTAAACAAACATTAGAACTTTTAAAAAGGCAAGTAGAAGATGTATTTGGAAAAGATCCTGATAAGCAAGCAGGGCTGAGTGAATTTTTTGGGTAAACTAAACTTCTAAAACTTATTATTTTAATTTATATTTTACTTTGAACAGTTTGTCTTGCACCACAAGCTTGACAAGTCATTAAAATTATATTATTATCTTTGCTTAATTTAGTGTCTGGTTTTCCACAAGTTCTACAAATTACATAAGTATCTACATAATTTAATAATTTTTCATTGACTTTACTGCTTGGAACTTTTGTACCTATAATCAATTGATTATTGGTTATTTCTCCTGGGGCTGCAAGTTCTTTTAGAATATATTTGAGAATATGTTCTGGTTTTCTTCTTATTATTTTTGAAATGTCTAAAAAATTTGAAATGATTGTCTTATTACCTTGGATGTGTCCTTTGACTTTAGGAACTTCAAATCTTTCTCCTGAGTGATCAGTTTCAGGAAGTTCTTTTTTTGCTTTTTTTAACAATTCTTCATAATTCATAGGAAAAGGAAAAGGCCTTGCATATATAAATCTTTTTTAATAGTTTTATTAATAGCAAAATATAAAAACCAATCTTGTAATAATCAATTAAATGGTTCTAGAATCCTTGATCACACCACAGATATCTGAAAAGCATCCAAAACAAATGTTTTTTTTTGGTGCAATATTTGCTTTTATAGCAGTTATAATCAGCTATTGGGTATTTTATCAATATTCAAGTCTTGTAATGGTATTTTTAACAACTATTGCTGCTGCTCCATTAATATATAATCTTATAAAATATGAAGAAGAAAAAGACACACAACAGTTTTCTGAAACAAACCTGCTTAAAGAACATTTAAAGGCGCTAAAAGTTTTCTTATGGCTTTTTATTGGGGTAACTATAATGTTTTCAATAATATATTTAGTAGTACCTTCTGAAAAAAGTTCAGTTCTTTTTGAAGCTCAAATAGACACTTTAATAGAAATAAATCCTTCAATGAATATTCAAGGACAAGCAACAGGTTCATCAGTTTCAACTTCTGCTTTTCAAAACATATTTTTCAATAATATTAGGGTATTAGTATTTTGTATTTTATTCTCTTTTCTTTATGGAATAGGTGCTTTATTTATACTAAATTGGAATGCATCTGTTATAGCCGCAGCAATAGGAAATGTATTTAGAGAAAGTTTTTTTATGGCTTCAGCAAAAGCAGGAGGAGCAACATTTATGACTTATATAACTTCTGCAGGGTATTCACTTCTTAGGTTTTCAATACATGGAATTCCTGAAATATTTGCATATATAATAGCAGGATTTGCAGGAGGAATAATTAGTGTTGCAATAATAAAATATGATTTTTCAACAAAAAATTTTGAAAAGATAATATTTGATACTTCTAATCTTTTAATAATTTCTTTTATAATCTTATTTCTTGCTGCAATTTTAGAAGTTTATGTTACACCAATATTTATATGAACAATTTATAATACTTTTACAATACCTGGTCTTACTTCAAAAATTTCTCCTTCTTCAAGAAGGGTATTAATAATTTTTTCTGCGTTATCCAATTTTGATTCAATTATTAATTCATCAATACTAGCACCAGAACCATTATCAATATTTTCAATAAGGTTAATTATTTTTTGAAAACTACTTATTTCTTCATCATTATTTTCTTTTATCTCTTTGTTTTCATTAGTAGAATCATCACTCTTTTTTTCTATATCTTTTTTTCCTTCTATTTTTTCATCTTGAACAAGACCTGTATCTAATGATGCAATATGAAATCTTAACCAGTCTTTATCAACCTTTTTAATTATATCAGGGATAACATATTTAGATCCGTTAAATTCTCTTGGTTTACCAACAACAAGAACACAATCTCCAAGAGAATAACTTGAAAAAATATTTTCTTCATCAAAAACTCTTAATATGATAGTTCCTGTAGAATCATCGATAGTCATAGAATTATTATCAACACCTATTATGAACGCGATAAGTTGTAATTTACTAATATTGCCTTTTTCTGTTTGTAGATAATTAGGATTCCACCCTTCTTTTTTAATATAGTCACTATTGAGAATATCTTTTATTAATAATCTATTTGCAGTGAGTCTTTTCAAATTTTCATTTTTATTTTCAGTATTCATGTTTTTCTTATGAAACCTCGTTTAGGTTCAAAAATTTCTCCTTCACGTTTAAGTTTTTCAATTGTACTTTCAACTTTAGATTCATCAATATTTTTATCAGCACATTTAGTTATTATGTCTTCAATAGGTATTCCTGCACCACCATAATCGTCTTCCATTTCATTTATCATTTTCTTTATTATGTGGAGATGATTTCTTTCATTAGCAGTAACTCCTCCACTTAATCTATCAACATCAATTTTTCCTGTTGCAGGATCAAGACCTATTTGCATAAGACAATGGTGCACAAGACTTATTCCTTGTTTTGCATCAAATTTAGTAACCTTATCACTTAATCTAACTTTAGCACTAGCTTCACTAAGTCTTATCAAAGCTTCTAATTGTCTAGGTGTGATTGCAAGAGATGCACCTTCACCTTCTTGTTCTGTATTTCTCATCTGAACATAATAATTTTGTATTTCTTCAATAGCTTCATCAGTTAAAGCAGGTCTACATTTAATTTTGGCATAAGATACATATTTTCTTAAAAGGTCTAGATCTATATCTTCTTTTCCTTTAAGCATGTTAATGTTTTGGTGAAGTTTCAATATGAATCCTGCAAGATTTCCATCTCTATCCTTATTAGGAAGATCTCTGATAGGAAATATTAGATCAAATCTGCTGATAAGGCTTGCTGGAAGATCAATTTGTTTAGGGATTGTTTCATATGGATCAAACCTACTATGTTTTGGGTTTGCAGCTGCAAGAACAGTTGTTTCTGATCTTAATGTTGCTTGAATGTTAGCTTTACTTATAGTAACTGTTTGCTGTTCAAGAGCTTCGTGCATCGCACTTCTATCTTCTTTACTCATCTTATCCAATTCATCAATTAAGCAAACACCTTTATTTGCAAGAACAAGCGCTCCGGCTTCAAGAGCCCAACCTCCTAGAAATTCATCTTTAACAACGCTTGCAGTAAGTCCTGCACCACTAGCTCCTTTTCCGCTAACCATCCTTGATTTTGGAGCTATAACATTCATTCTTGATAATAATTGAGATTTACCAGCTCCAGGATCTCCAATAAGAAGAATGTGAGTATCTCCTCTTGTTTCAATACCATCATTTCTACTTTTCTTATTTCCTCCAAGAAGTTGAAATATCAAAGCTTTTTTTACTTCTTGATATCCATATATGCTTGGTGCAACACTATTGACCATCATATCATATATCTCAGGATTTTTTGAAAGTTTTATTATTTCTTTTTCTTCTTCATCAGTTATATCAATTTCAGAATAATCTTCTTGAAGAGGTTCAACAAAATTTGAATCTATCATAAGATCAAATCGTGTAGATTTTCCACCGTCTCTCATAAGAACTGGCACTTCTTTCAATATTCCTACAACACCAATTTTACTACCTGGATTTGTCTTTTTATCACTGATTGGACTTACAAGATCATTTTTTAAGAATATGTTTAATCTTTTTGGTTGTTCACCTCCATCAAGATTATCTGGACTTTCTTCTAAAACAATCTTTTGTGCATCAACCATCTCTTTTTCAAGTAATGTAAATTTTCCTTTTCTACCACAACCACATTTAGTAGGTTCTCTAAATTTTTGATCAAGTTGTAAAAGGGGGATAATATTTCCACAAGCAGGACATTCAAACTTAGCACTGGTAACTTGAGGACGAACATCGCTTTTTTGTCTTACTATCCCTTCAACTTGGATAAGTTTTGTTATATGTTTGCTTCTAATATTTCTTATGTCAATCCTTTGTGTTAAGGGTAAATCCCTGAATCTTATCCTAAAATTTTTAATAGTATCCCCATAATCTAATTGTTCTATAGCTATCTCTGCAGCTTTTATGACATTTTCAGGATTTTCCAGAAGGTTATCTGAAAGTTCTGGATTAAATTTAGAAAGTTCTTTGAAATCAACATTTAGAAATTTATCTTCTTTTTTTAGATTTTCAGTTATCTCTTTTTGATAGTTTAAGTCAAAAAATTCATTGAATATAGAGATTTGTTCCGATGCATCCATTTTATCTAGTCTTATTTATTAAAGTATTAAATATTGAAAACTAAGGAATTCTTAGTTTAGTTTTAAAATAAAAGGAAAAGCAATTAGATATGCTTTTTTAGTATGTCAATTAAAATATCTACAGCTTCACTAACTTCACTTTCAGATTTAGTTCCTGTACATACAATTTTTCCATTACTGAATAATAAGAATGTTGCTTTTCTTGCACCTTCTTTTCCACCAAGTTTGAATACAAGGCCTGGGAATTGTTCAGGTTCATATTCTGTATTTTCTAAGGTCATTGCAAGATTGTTCAAGTTAAGATCTGCACCTATTGAGCCTGAAGCAACAAGGTTTTGAATTGTTATTTCTGGTTTTATTGTAATTTTTATGTTGATTTTTTCAAGTGCTTTAATTATTTTAGCAATTGATTCATCAACTTTTTCCATACTTCTAGCACCCGTGCATACAACTTTTCCGCTGCTAAATATCAATGCAGAAGTTTTAGGTTCTTTTATTCTTAATACAAGTCCTGGGAATTGTTCAGGGTTATATTCTGTATTTGGTAATGTTGCAGCCATTTTTTCTAATGGAACATCATGTTCTAGGCTTGTTGATACAACAATGTTTACTACTTCAATTTCTTTTTTCATTTTTTACCCCCACAAGGTTTGATTAATAAAGAGTGAGCTCTTTATCACTCAAAGATGAGCTTTTAATCATTTTTAAGTCTTTGATTTATAAAAGAAAAGATATTCTATTTATAAATGAATTGGTTTTCTAAACTCCTTTTTCAAATCTATATTTTTAAATGAATATGCCTCCTTTGTTTCCTGTGGAACTTTTTCATTCTTTCAAATTATCTTCTTAAAAGATTTATTTTTTTGTGGATTAAATTTTTTGACCCCTTTGTTTCCTGTGGAACTTTTCTCTTATTTTAACTCTTTTTTCAAAATTTCTCCTCTAAAAAAGAGTTGTTACTATATAATGATAAAAAACCAAAACGTTTATATATTCAATTGTTTTACCTACTCTTAAACTAATTGATAAAAATGATAGCAGAAAAAAAATTTTTAGAAAACCTAAAAGATTTTGGTTTAAACCAATATGAAAGCAAAATC
>PKTL01000036.1 GCA_002867475.1 Candidatus Woesearchaeota archaeon | reverse complement strand
TTTCTTTTTAATACAAAACATATATAAGGAATCATAAACTACTAATTTTTTATGGATAAATATTCTGAATTCTATAATGTATTGGATGAAAAAGCAAAACTATTTCTTGAATTTTCAAAAGGCAAGAATATCCGAGTTATAAGCCATCTTGATAGTGATGGTATCTGTGCTGCAAGCATCATGACTAAAGCATTGATGAGAGAAAACATCCCACATTCCATAAGTATTGTTACCCAATTGAAAGAAAATATTATTCAAGAATTATCAAATGAAAAATATGATATTTACATATTTACAGACCTAGGTAGCGGCCAGATAGAATTGATAGATAAATATCTTAAAGATAAGACTATTTTCATCTTAGATCACAATGAACCAAATGATATAAGAATTGATAATGAAAATATACACCATATAAATCCTCATTTATGTGGAATCGATGGTTCTAAAGAGATTAGTGGTAGCGGAGTTGTTTATCTTTTTGCAGAAAGGATAAGTGATGAAAATAAGGATCTTAGCCATATCCCTATCATTGGTGCAATAGGCGATAATCAAGAAAAGGAAGGTTTTGAATTCTTGAACAATCAAATATTGAGTACGGCAATTGCAAATAAGAAGATTAATGTCGAAAAGGGTTTAAAATTTTTTGGACTTGAAACAAAACCTTTGTATAAAGTGCTTTCTAATTGTACTGAACCTGTGATTCCTGGCATAAGTGGCGATGACCAGAAAACAATTGATTTTTTGGAAAGTATTGATATCAGTCCTTTTATTGGTAATAAAGCTAGAAAATTCTTTAATCTTACATCTGATGAAAAAGAAAAATTGATTTCAGCTCTTATCATAAAAAGAAATAATGAGGAAAACCCTGAAGATATACTTGGAAATCTTTATCTGATTGAAGGTGAATCTGATGGTATGCAGACAAAAGATGCCAGAGAATTTAGCACATTACTAAATGCTTGTGGTAGATTGAACCGTTCAAGTCTTGGTATTGGTGCATGTTTAAATAATCATGATATGAAAAAGAAAGCTATAGAATCTTTGAAGGATTACAAAAGAGAAATAATGAATTCTATAAATTTGTATTACAAGAATAAGAAAGATAATAATGAAATATTAACAGGAGATAATTATATAATCCTAAAACCTAAAAATGAAATACTTGAAACCATGATTGGCACTTTAACTTCTATGGTTTCAAGAAACAAAAATATTGCCCCTAATACTTTCATAATGAGCCTTGCTGAACTAGAAGATGGAAATATGAAAGTTTCAATAAGAATAGCTAATTGCGATAATGAAGATATTGATGTGAATGGTATCGTTAAGGATATAACTGATTTTTTAGGAGGAGAAAGCGGAGGTCATAAGATGGCTGCAGGTGCTATAATTGATCCTGAAATAGAAGATGATTTCATTGCAAAAGCAATCAATATTTTTGAAACTAAATATCCTAAAGAAATTATAATCAATGAAATTGATAATTAAAAAAAAATTATTTTCTATTTAGAAGAGTTTTTATCTTATCTATATTATCTGCGATCTCTTCACCTTTTTTTGTTAAGGTTAATAGTTTCAATCTCCCTTCTTTTTCGAAATTTACAAGATTTTCTTTTTCCATCTCTTGCAAAATTTTTACAACATGAGAATATGTGCAATCAATAATTTTTGCAAGGCTTGAAGCATAAATTTCTGTTTTACTGTTCTTTAATGTTACAAGAACCATTGCCGGTTTTTCCCTAAAAAATACATTAAATATTTTGTTTTCTTCCATAATTTACCACATTAACCCTTATTGAATAAAATAATATTCAACTAATTTATAAACTTATCTGTTTGAAAAGATATTTTGTAATAACTACGTTGTATAATATCTATTAAAGAACAATTAATATTTGTAAGAATTTTGATGAATAATAATTGTTTTAGAATTTTTATATATAAATATTTCTTTTTTGTCGGCTCTGTCCGAAGTTTATTTAAATGATTAGATTCATCAAATATTATGACAAAAAAACTTCTTCAAAAACAAATAATTCCTCTTGAAAAATCTTTCAAAAAAGAATTATTTGAAACTCTTTTAAGCTTGGACTTGCCAGAATATTCAAATAATACTGGCAATAAACAATTCACAACATTTCAAAAATTGGCTTGTGTCATTTTATATTTTCGTTCAAAGCTTCCTTTGAGAGAATTTTGTGATTTTATAAATCACGAAAGTCTCTGGAAAAAAGATTTGAAACTTAAATATGATTTAAAAAAATCCACATTAAATGATTGGGTAAAGACTTTTGATTTGGATTTTTTAAAAAGAGTTCTTGATGAAACTAATAGAGGAGACAAGCCTAAAATATTAGGTATAGATGGCTCTGGAATTAGTTCAAAATATAAGTCCTCTTATTATCAGAAACGACTTAAAGATTTTGGAATTAATCCAAAATCTCCATATCATAAACTTGATATCATTGCTGACATGGAAAATGGGAAGAAAATCTATGATTTCACATTTACCATGAAACAATATAATGATAAAAAGCAAGCTAAGCGACTTTTGAAAAGGTTCAAACTCAAAGATGTATTTGTAATTGGTGATAGAGGATATTATTTTTTCTATCTGTTCACATTATTAAGAAAGAAAAATAATATCTTTATCGTTCCACCAATAAAGAGTGGTGGCAAAGAAATACATAGAAATCTTGTTAGAAAAAAGTTTCAAGAAACTTTTTACAAATACAAGGATTTGTATAACAAAAGAAGCAATGTTGAAGGGGTTTTCTCGTCATTAAAACGAACAATTTTATCAAAAATAGTTAGTAAAAATTTCATGACAAAAAAACGAGAAGTAGCATACAAAATCATAGTATATAATATGAAGAAAAATGTTTTTCAAACAATATGTTTCTTAAGAAATTTTTTGAATTTTAAGAAAAATTTACTTTGCAATTAGATTAATTGCAAGTTTTACTTATTTTTTAGCTCACTCGGACAGAGCCTATTTCATTATCGATGATATTTTCTATTATTATTGATCATAAAACCTCTATATATTTGTTCTATCAAGAAAAGTCTAGTCATTTCATGGGTAAAAGTCATTTTAGATAAAGAGATTAGGTTAGAATTTTGTTTTAATTTTTCATCAAAACCATCATGACCTCCAATAAAAAAATTAAGATTGTTATGTTTCTTCAATTCTGATGCAAATTCAATAGAATCAAATTCCTTACCTTCAGGGTCAAGCAAGAAACTATTATTATCTATCAATTTTGAGATCTTTAAGGATTCCTTATCAAGACCTTCATCTTTAGATTCAATAATCTCTACATCGCAAAAGATCCTTAATCTTTTCAAGAATTCATCAATACCTTCGCGAATATATTTTTCTTTTATCTTACCTATACAAAAGATCCTTATTTTATTTACCATAAATCCAAAACCTATTTTTTATCAGATTTTTTTGCTTTTTTAGAAACTTTTTCTTTTGTTGTAGTTTTATTATTAGGGATAGTTTTTACTATATGATCTCCTAAAAGCTTTTCCATATCAAGAAGTATTATTAATCTTTCTTGAACCTTACCCACACCTTTGATAAAATTTGCCCCGATTTTTTTCACTATTGTTTCGGGTGCATCATCAATATTTTTCTTATCAAGATGCAATACTTGATTGCAGCTATCAACAAGGATTCCAATCTCTTCACCTTGTATATCTACGATAATTATTCTTTTTTCTTTTGTATTCATATCTGGAAGAAGCTTAAGCTTTTTTTCGATATCAATTATTGAAATGATCTTATCACGTAGATTTATTATTCCAAGAACATAATCCTCAACGTCAGGTATCTTAGTGATTTCAGGAACTGTTATTATTTCTCTGACATCTTGAATGCTCACTCCGAATTCCTCTTCGCCAAGCTTAAATATTATTAGTTGATTTTCAGCCATTTTTTATAGTCTGTTATAAGAATCAGACACCTCTTAAATAATATTAAGGGTATCATTCTTTAAATAATTTATTATTAAAATACGCGCCTGAGAGGCAATAAAGAGACAAACTCTTTAAGCATCTCATTTGCTTCATTTCGTTACGCGCCTGAGAGGATATGAACAAAGTTCAAACCACTCATACTTATTTATTATTTAGAATATAAACGCGCCTGAGAGGATTCGAACCCCCGACCTTCAGCTAACTCCAAAAAGGATTTAGGAGGCTGCTGCTCTATCCTAACTGAGCTACAGGCGCATCGGTAAAAGATAGGATTAAGGAACTATTTTTAAATATTACTCTGTTTCTAAAAAAATATGTATAAGTTAAAGCAGATTCCGGATGACTTTATAGTGGAAGAGATAAATGAGGATCTAGAACTAAAAGATTCAGGAAACTATTCAACATACAAACTTACAAAAAAGGAATATAATACTATTGA
>PKTL01000022.1 GCA_002867475.1 Candidatus Woesearchaeota archaeon | reverse complement strand
ACAACTTTTTTAATTGCTTTTCTCATTTTCATTGTATCTAAACACCTCCGTGTTTATGGTTTTTTTTTGTTTGTTTAGACTTTACTTGTTTAGGCATATGGGCATAATCCCCTAGAGCACTACGCCCTGCTTTGAGCATTATGTTTGCCCGAGGTTAAAGTTCTGTTCTTCGTCTCTATTGGTTCTTCAACCCGTTAAGCTTTTACTCACGAATTTGGTTTAGTTTATAAAAGCTTTGTTTTTATTACTATTTTATAGAGCTTAAACCTCTTAATATACCCTTAGAACCATTTTGGCTTTATAAATGTTTCTCTAAAAACACCATTAAACATCTGAATTCATAGGTTAGAAGGCTTAAAAACGCCGATTTCAGTAATTTTGAGGTATTATCACTTTTATGTAGTTATTAGGTTTTATAGAGGTGGATAAACAATGATATCAAGTTTTCTCGTCAATAAACGCAAACAAAAAAATGTAAAAAAATAAGAAAATACCACTAGACACTAGACATTCGCGTGTGAGCCTTATAAAGAACTAAACAAATCAAATAAACATTCCAGTTTTGGAGGTGATAAAACATGGATCTACAAAAACTATTCAATAAATTTGAACGATTAGGATACAACAAAAATGAAGTAATGAACGCACTTGTCGATTTTTACGACCAAAAAGAGGAAGCATATTGATTAAAGAAAAGGTTTATATATGTGAATTCACATCTATACACATAGGTGATTGAATGACAAATATTACTTTAGCCATACCAGAAGAACTTCATAATAGAATGAAGAAACACTCAGAAATAAGATGGAGTGAAGTAATAAGAAAAACCCTTTCTGAAAAGATTGATGCATTGGAAATGATGGATAAACTAACAAGCAAAAGCGAATTCACCGACAAAGACATTGAAGATCTATCTAAAGTGATAGATAATAATGTCGCTAAAAAATTAAAATTAAGATGAACATAATTGTTGATACTAATGTTCTCTTATCTGCATTGATAAAAGATTCAATAACTCGAAAAATAATAATGAATTCCAACTGGAAGTTTTATTATCCAGAAATTTCTTTCCATGAAATCAGAAAATATAAAGAACTTGTAAAGAAAAAAGCTAAGCTGAATGAAGAAGAATATACAAAACTAATCTCAACTTTACTTAAAAATATAAGATTGGTTTCAAAAGAACAGATAATTGAACACCTTGAGGAAGCTAAGAAAATATTTTTAGAAATTGACCCAGATGATGTTGCTTTTATTGCAACCAGTCTTTCTATTAAAGATTCGATCATCTGGACAAATGATAAAGGATATGAGAAACAAGATAAAATTATATTTATAAAAACTGAAAAAATATTAAAAATATTCGAAATTATTGATTAATAAGATACAATGAAAAAAAGAAAAACAAAAAAAGAACTTATTGAAGGATTGAATGATGTTAAAGAAGGAAGAATAAAACCATTTAAAGGTTTTGATTAAATTTTTTATTTAATTTTATAATAACTTTTTTAAAATAGTATATTTTCTTGTAATATATGAAGAAATATATAATCATAATATTACTATTGTCTACTTCTTGTTTCTCTCTTTCCCTAGAGAATATGACTATATCCTCTGATTCGAATAGCATGCATTTTTTTAGCCAGGAAAAAAGATTTCAGACAAGTTTTATTGACATTGGAAGCATGTTAAGTGCAAATACCTTGATCAATTCGAAAAATGAAAGGTTTTTTCTAACATTAAATAATAGTAATATATCTATAAAAAACTATGAAAGCATATTAAGAAGCAATATTAAAAGATATTATCTAAATCTATCTAATACTTCAATTTCTAAGTCATCAAACAATCCAACCCTCAAAGCAGATAGTAATGTGATCAAACCATTAAAAAGAAGTACATTAATGAATATCTATTCAGATATCATCGAAAAGTTTGAACTAAAACAAAGCACTATCATAATAGGTAAAAGCAATTTTTCAGAAATCCTTTATGAAACATTTGGTGCAGGATACAAGAACGGAACCATATTCTACAAAGATTATCCATTGATCAAACCTTATGAAGCATTGATATTCTCTTACTCAGCTCCAAACTTCAAGAAATATATAATAATACAAGCACCAAGTATCGAAGGAGAAATAGGAGCTTTAAGAGAAATATACAATAACAAGGATTATTATGAATATAGAGATTTTGTAGAGTATACTAATAAAACAAGGATGCTTGAGAATTATGATTTTCTTCACTTTGAAAACAGATCAGAACTCTTACACCAAGACAGCATTCAAACTGAAAAACTGATAAGAAAAGCAGTCTTTGGAAGATTTGAAGAGATAAACCATACAGTGACTATTGATGATGTAATTCTAAGATTTAGAAATATAAGGAGTCTTGTAAGTGATAAGATAAGAAATTTTTATGATATTACAAGCATACCTGTTGTTTTTGGTGGTGGGTTATGGAGTGATATAGATAGTTGGAAGGATCTCGCATCAAAACTTAGCGATGAAGGTTATGATTCCTGGATGATCGAATTAACTGGCGGTCCAGGCCAAGATTGCGATGATTGCATAAACTATGATTTTGATGACTTAACAGATACTTTCTTTCCCGCAATGATTGGCTCGATACAAAACTTAAAAAACAATTCAAACATAATCTATATAGGACACTCAAATGGTGCAAGAACAGCTATTGGTAGCCTTGAAAAATATGAAAACACAGGAAAAGAAGTAGGCATAGTAAAGATAGATAATCAAACAGTTAATATTAGCATGGCAAAAAAACCAATAAAAACATTAGTTGCAGCAGGTGTTCCAGGTAGCTTCGAAGGACAAGAGATTTATCCAGTTTATACTTTAATAAAAAATACAGGCATTAACACAATCAATTATTTATCAAATAAAAATAAAACACATACAACAATAATTGAAATAATAGGAAGCCTATTATATCAAAATATAAATAAAAATACTTCAAAAATATCCTTAAATCTATGGAATAATTATTTTGATTTTATCAACTCATCGGTTGATAAACAGATTGGAAATATTTCCCTTCATAATTTCTTGATAATCAAAGGTACAGCGTTGATAACTAATGATGGAATTGTAACAACACAAGATGAAGATGAAATCTATGAAAAAGTAAATTCAACAAATAAAAGAATGGAAGAAGTTTTTACAATACATGTAGGTATGCAAGAGAATAAAAAAATACAAAACTATATAAGAGAATTTATTAAATAAATATTTTAAATGACTAATAAAAATAAATATATAATTTCAGGAATAATAATTTCAATAATTATACCTATACTTATCACAATTTATAGTACTCTTTATTGTACAAATGATTTTGGCTGTTTTTTTTATATATTATTCCCTCTTTTTCTTGGAATAATAATAGCTGGAATAACAGGTTTAACAGGGATATTATTTATATCAATTTCATTAATAATTAACTTAATATTTTATTCTATCTTAGGTGGCTTTATTGGTTGGTTAATTTATCATTTCAGAAATGGTAAAAAATCTGAAATTAAACCTAAAGATGATTCTAAAACTGAAAAGAAGAAGAAATAATTTTTTTATTGTTCATTTAATTCTCAACCAAAACATTTTTAATAAATGAATTAGATTAAGTAATGAAAACATTATTTTAGAATAGTGATGGAGGGATTTATTATGAATAAGATTTTGATGATTACAATCATTGCATTAACGCTTTTCATAGCAGGATGCGGAGAAGCAGAGTTCAATGATTCAACTGAGAAAACAACAACAAATATTGAAGAAACGCCTGAACCAGAACCAGTAGAAACACAGGTGACAGAAACAGCACCAGCAAATGAACCTGTAGAAGTAAAAGATTGTACCGATACAGATGATGGAAAAGTATATGATACTTGGGGAAGAGTTACAGATGAAGATGGCAAAATTTTTTCAGATACTTGCATAAATATCAATACCTTAAAAGAATTTTATTGTGATTCATTTGGAAATGCAGAATATAAAGAAATAGAATGTCCAGACATGTGCAAAAATGGTAAATGTTATAGTGAAGAAAAAATTGATACTTGTACAGACCCAGACTTAGGACCTAACGCTAAATATACAAAAACCACAGTAATAGATTCAAATGGAGAATATGAAGATTACTGTGCAAGTTTCGATAGAGTAGCTGAATATTATTGCAACCAATATGGCATACACCAATCAGACGAAATTGACTGTGATAATGGTTGTGAGGATGGTGCATGCGTTGAATAGATGAGCAATCATCTTTTTTTCTTTTATTTTTCTTTATCTTTTATCTTCTATAGATTCATTAAATTTTTATAGTGTAAAATCCATAAGCTTGTTAATGATCGATTTCATAAAAGAATTTTGGAACAGTTTTGATGTTAATCTTAGAAAAGGATACTTAATTTTTTTCATCCTTGCGTTTACTGTTATGCCTTTTGCTAAGTATTTGACTGAAATCAATATTTCTTGCATGAATAATACTTGTACTTATAATGATCAATTGTTCATGAATAACCTTATCATCGCTTTCGCGCTTTATGTTTTTATAATGATGATCATAATTTTAGGTCATGTTATGAAATTCATGATGGTTGGAAATAAGGAATCTAAAACAGATTCTTATGATAAAACAAGCAATAGCGCTTAACTAAAAAGGGAAACTTTTAAATATGAAAAAAATGAGTATTTAGTTATGGACTCTTCAAAGATTGAATCAGCCCTAAAAAATTCTGATGAGAAAACCTGCTTTATCTGCGAAAAAGCTAAAGCAAAATATCACATAAAAGGAATGCCTAATGACTGCTATTGCGAAGAATGTGCAATAGATAGTTTTGGTAGCGTTGATTACTTAGAAAAATTCTAAAAGTTTTAAAGATAATTTTTTAAACAAGATTAATTTCTTCTATTATATGAAAACAGTTTTTTTTGAGAGCAAAGATGATATGGAAATAATTATCCCTAAAGATTTGATAAAGGTATTGCCAAAAAAAATTATTATGTTCACAACAGTACAGCATGTTGACCAGATTGAAAGCATGAAAAATCAATTAGAAGATATAGAAGTTAAAACTATTAAATTATCCCATACTAAACATCCGGGTCAGATCCTTGGTTGTTCTATAAGAAAGATAGAGGAAAATTGTGATGCTTTTCTTTATATTGGTGATGGAGAATTCCACCCAAAAGCACTTGTCCTAAAAAATGATAAGCCTGTATATTCATATAATCCTTATAGCAAAGATTTCAAAAGTTTTGAAGATGCTGATAACCTAAAAAAAAGGCAGAAAGCAGGCCTTGTAAAGTTCCATAGCTCAAAAGAGATAGGTGTTCTAATAACATTGAAGCCTGGACAGAACAGGATGAAAAAAGCAAAAGAACTAAAAGAGCTTTACCCTGATAAGAATTTCTATTTCCTTATGGCTGACACATTTGATTTTGGATCTTTGGAAGATTTTAATTTTTTAGAGTGTTTTGTTAATACTGCGTGTCCTAGGATTGGTTATGATGATAATATAAAAATATTTAAACCAGTAGTTAACATTGAAGAATTGAATAACCAGGAATGGTAGATTAAGAGGTGTTTTTGAATTGAAAAAGATTCTAGTTATAGGCTGCGGCGGAGCAGGTATGTTTTCAAGTATTGTAGCGACTCAGCTAAAGCCAAAAAAGTTTAAAGCAACAATTTTAAGCGATGAAAAAGATATTTATTGCAGGTGTTCAACACCATACATAATCACAGATAAGGCTAAGATGAAAGAAGCTATCCAACCGGATAGTATGATAACAGGTTATGGTGTAAATGTTGTAAAAGAGAAAGCTTTACGAGTAGATACGAAAAAGAAAAAAGTTTTCACAGATCACGGAACTGTTTTTGATTATGACCTCTTGGTATTATCTACTGGCGCAGCCCCTTTTATTCCACCTATTGAAGGTGCTAAAAATGCTATTCCTGTTCGGTCAAGCGATGATGTTAAAGAAATAATCAAAAAGTCAAAGAAAGCAAAGACCGCAACGATAATTGGTGCTGGAGTTATAGGAATAGAGATGGCATCAGCGCTAAACGAAAAAGGTATAAAAACTTCTTTGATGGAGTTTGCAGATAGACCTCTTGCAGGAATCGCTAGCAAGGAATATAGCGAGAAAATATTGAAAACCCTTGAAAAAAATAAAATTGAAGTATATTTAAGTTCTAAAGCAACCAGAATTGGCGATGATTTTGTTGAATTTGAAAAGGAAGATGTCACGAAACGATTGAAAAGCGATCTTGTCATATTAGCGTCAGGTGTGAGAGCAAATATTGAACCTATAAAAGATACACCAATAAAGACAAATAAGTTTGGAATCCTTGTTGATGATAAGATGAGAACAAATATCAAGAATGTGTATGCTTGTGGTGATTGCGCGATTCCAAAAAGCCATATAACTCATGAACATGTTCCTAGCCAGCTTGCTAGCAGTGCTATCCAACAGGCAAAGATTGTTGGTTATCAGATTGCGGGTTTTCCTATGAAGTATGGTGGTAGCAATAACGCGTTTGCTTTCCAGTTCTTAGGTAAAGAGTATGCAGGTGCAGGTATAAGTGAAGAAAATGCTAGAAAGCATTTTAGGATTGTTGTTATTGGAAATGCTAAGACTACTGATGTGTATAAGGATATGAATGAAAAGGAAGATCTTGACTTAAAGCTTGTTTTTGCTGGTCCTAGACTTAGGCTTGTTGGTGTTGAAGCTTTTGGTAAAGGAACTATCAGCCATGTTGAAACTGCTAGTTTTGCTATAACGATGAAAAATAATATTTTCAAGCTTATGAAGTATAATTATATTGCTCATCCAAGCCTTACCCCTTGGCCTTTCATGAATCCTTTGATAATGGGGTGTGAGGATGCCATGGGTAAAGTTACAAAGAAATTGCATCTAACAAAGTAATTATTTGTAAGCAAATATTCTTGTTCTTTCTTTATATAATCCTTTTTCACCCATGAAAAAAGTTCTTTTCATCAGATCTTTATTGAAATCCTCAGTTGGTTCATGGAGACCATAATATATTAATGAGTCAACCCAATAATATTTATCATCATATTTAAGAGTTTTATCTTCAAGATCAGCTCCAGGTTTTACAAAGAGATTTCCAAAACGAGGAACGAAAGGATGTCTTCGAGTGTTTTCTTTTCCAACTATTTCTCTTACCATATCTTGAGTTCCTGGAACTAAAATAGCCGTATCTAAAAAATAATTTCCTCTAGGTTCACTTTTATCTTCTATAAAAAATTGTATATCTTTACCTTTTAATATATCAATTATCTGTTTAGAAGTGATTCCATTTTTAAGATTGAGATGTTTAAGATTATTCAAATAGTTTAATTCCATTTTTGTAACTATTTAGTAGTTATATATAAATTTTTCTTAATCAATCAATTTATAAGAAAAAGACAAATCCCCCATATTATGGATAAACCAGAGATACTTGCACCTGTTGGAAACCTTGTAATGCTAAAGGCAGCTATTGATGCTGGAGCAGATGCCATCTATTTTGGTGTCAAAGGATTCAATATGCGTGCTAGTGCTAGAAACTTCGAACTAAACCAGATAAAAAATGTTGTAGATAAATGTCATGAATCAGATGTTAAAGCTTATCTTGCATTAAATATTATCATCTATGATGATGAGCTTGAAAAGGTTGATGAAACAATAAAGCTTGCTAAAAAAGCAGGTGTTGACGCAGTTATCTGCTGGGACCTATCCATTGTTAACGCATGTAAAAAACATGGTTTAGAATTTCACATTTCTACCCAAGCTAGCATATCTAATTTTGAAAGCTTAAAATTTTATCATTCTATCGGTGCTTCAAGAGTTGTTCTTGCAAGAGAATGTACAATTGACCAGATAAAAGATATAAAAAGAAAAATAGAAGAGGAAAAGCTTGATGTTGAGATTGAAGCTTTTGTTCATGGTGCTATGTGTGTTAGTATTAGTGGAAGGTGTTTCTTATCCCAGTTTATGTTCTGCAAAAGTGCCAATAGAGGCGAATGCTTGCAACCTTGTAGAAGAAGCTACATGCTAATTGATAAGGAGACTGGTGATGAGTTAAAGGTTGGTAATGATTATATCCTTAGCCCAAAGGATATGTGTACTTTGCCAATAATTGAAAAGTTGATTGAAGCTGGTATTGATTCATTTAAGATTGAAGGAAGGATGCGTAGTGAGGAATATGTGAAAGAGGTTGTGTCAGCTTACAGAAATGCTGTTGATTCATATCCTAATATTCTTAAAGATAAATTATTGGATAAGGTTTCAAAAGTGTATAATCGTGGTTTTAGTGAAGGTTTCTATATGGGAAAACCTATTAACGAATGGACTGATGAGTATGGTAGCAAAGCCACAACAAAAAAGGTATATCTTGGTAAGGTAAAAAATTATTTTGAAAAGATTGGCGCCTTTGAGATGAAGCTTGAGTCCGATATATTAAAGATTGGAGATGTTGTAATGGTTCAAGGACCGACAACTGGAGTTGTCGAAAATAAAATAAATTCTATACAACTTAATGGGGAAAATTCTGATTCTGCTAAAAGAAATAATAGGATAGGAATAAAATACTCACATAAAGTAAGGCCTAATGATAAAGTATTCAAGATAGAAAATAATTAAGAATCCTAATTTACTAGCACAACATTTGATACAAGCGCAGGTATAGTATAATTTTTACGATGTATTTCTGTACGTTTTAATGAATCTTGTATGTTGAAAGTCAATTCGATATTTTCACCTATAAGATCTTCAGGAAGAAAAAGGTTCAGATTATGTTCAGTGTTTATTGGAAGACCATCAAGTCGTTTAAAATAGTCATCTGCAGATATTTCTACTATGACTTTTCCTGGCTTATCTAGTTCCACCTCAATATCCAAACTTGGACTTTTTACACCATTGATAGTAATAACATGAGAACTTATATCCATCTCAGTTATTTGAGGAATGTTTGATGTTTCCGCTGCTTTTTCATCAATACTATTTATCAGCATATCAGCAAATATCATGTAAGATATACTTGCTACAAGAACTAATATTAATGAAAGCAATAATCTTTTTATTACATCCAGCTGTTTATAAGTTGATTTTAGATCATCATTATTGATAACTTTTTTTGAATGATTATGCTTCTTATGCTTAGCCATAAAAAAGATTATTAGAATAATAGTTTTTAAATCTTGTTATAAATAATAATATTAAACATAACTATTTAATCTTGAATAGATCTTTTGATTCATCTGCAAGATTTGCGACTAAATTTATGTAAGGATAAACATGATTCTCATTAAGATTCCATTTTTTTACAAAGATAGGTCCATGTTCACCAACATATTCTTCCAATTTTTCATGAAAAACTTTTATTTGAGTTGGAGTTCCATTATCATTATACTCCCTCAACATATCATTTGCTTTTTTTATCAAGTCTTTTGAAACCATATCTGCAAAAAGATAAGCGTCAATCTTTTGACTTTTTCTTTTTTCAACATCATAAGATAATAAAGAAATCGTGTCCTTTGAAGGTCTTACTTTTTGATCCGTGTAAACATCAAACATATCTTTTATACCTTCTTTTTTCACTTTTGATGAAACTTGTAAATTCTCATCTAAACTTTTCCATTTATCATATAGTTCCATATCCAATCTTTTCATATCTTTAATCTTGTTTTGCAAGTATTCAACATGACCTTGAATAGATTCTTTAGGAACATATTTTTTTACCTCATCAACAACTTTATCAAGAGATATATCTTCCTTATTTTTCTTCCAAGCAGTTCTTACATGCTGCTCTTTATCAACAAGATTTTTTTCAGATATATGAAATGCCCAACCAGGAAATTCGTAATATTCTCCCTTGAAACCCAGATCTAATGAATATTCAAAAACCTCACCGAAAACATCCTGTAAAAGAGGAGTCCTATACAGATTCCCATCGATTACATAGTTCATCAGTTTTTTTAATTTTTCATCACCAAATTCATCATTATTAGTGTATAAGATAGTTCTGATCAAAGGTGATAATGCCTTGCCTTTTGCAACAAGACCTGTTTCATAATCAAGCTTTTTATCTATAACTCTTTCTTGTATTGAATACCACAAGAAATAATCTTGTATGAAATCCTCATCTCCACTAAAAATTAGACCATCATTCAAATTTAGACTTCTTTCTACACCTTTATTGAAATCGAATACATCAAAAAAGTTTTCATACTCTAAAATCCTACTAAGTTCTCTATTCCCAAATAGCCTATTGGAATCATTGCCTGTTTCGATTAATGAATGAAAAAAACCATCATTTACCGCTCTACCAATATCCTCTTCTGTTATGAAATCTTTTATAGGTGAATTATCTGCTTTAAATTTTACCCACATATCACTATATAAAGGAGTGTTTGATGCCACCTCTTTTCCTTCAATCAATTGCTCTACCATTATGGATTTTATCTTGATTAAATCATCAGAACTAAAAAAGTTAGGGCTTTTCTTATATATAACTTCTAGATCTGATAAAGCTCTCCAATATGTATCAACACCAAGATTATGCCAAAAACATGTTTCTAGCATACCTATTGAAAAATCTGAATAACTTTTTCCTGAAAAAAACCAAATATCAAGACTTCCATCTTCATTAAGACCTTCTAATTCTGATTCATCCAGTGATTTTTTTGAATTTTCAAATCTTTCTTTTATAAACTCTTCAAGCATTATATCACATCATTACCAAAAGAAATCTTTTGGAGTATTCACCCCTTAAAAGATTGAAATATTAAGTTATATAAAAAGTTAATTATAAACTGTAAAAAATTAATAAAAAATAGATAATTTAATTTCTACTTGATATAAATTATAAAAAAATAATTTAAACATCACTGATCGTGATGCAGTCAAACAAAGTTTGGGCAACAGATAATGAAATTATCTGCTTGAATCCGCTTGCCTTTCAAGCTCGAGCTTTTTCTGGATTGCTCCACTGTTTTGACTCAAGTTGTAAGCGTTGATTATCTCGTCAGCTAAAGCGTCCACCGCTGATTTTTTTGTATTGAATGATTTTTGGTATACTGATTGCACCATCATTTTCAATACAATATCTATTCTTCTTTGTGGAGCTACTTCAACAGCTTTTGGATACCTTGCGCCACCATATTCAATTGTGATTATCTCTTCTCTTGGTGCTGCGTTTTCTATAGCTTTTACAAGTACTGCTACAGGGTTTTCCTTTGTTTTTTTCTCGATAAGTTCAAGTGCTGATTCAACTAAGAAATATGCGTTTTGTGTTTTTCCAGTATTGTGACCGCTTGAAGCTTTATGCTTCTTTGCTTTGTGTCCTGATACTTGAATCCTGTTGATAAGTCTTTCAACTATGAATATTTTTGATTTGTGGAACCTGTTTCCTGCATATCTTGCTCCTGTTTTTGGTACTATTTTCGGCTCAATATTTATGTAGTTTACTAATCCTGGATCACTTACTTTGATTCCGTTTGTTTCCCATTTATCAAATGCTTTAATCATATTAATACACCTTACTTCCTAGCTTTTTGAAGCTTTCCTGATAATAATGCTTCAAGTGATTGGTCGTTAACTTTTATTACTCTCCATCTAACACCAGGTACGTCTCCTTTTGCTCTTCCCATTTTTCCACCGATGCATTCAATGCATACTTCATCGTGTTCGTCAACAATCTTTGTTGCGCCGTCTCCTGGAAGGAATGCTGTTACCTGTTTTCCATTCTTGATAAGCTGCACCCTTACACATTTTCTCATTGCTGAGTTTGGCTGCTTTGCTTCTAATTGAATTTTTTCTAGAACTATAGCGTTAGCTTGTGATGCTCCTCTTAATGGGTCTACCTTTTCTTTGATTCCAAGTGCTTTCTTTACGAACCACTTATCTGCCCATTTAGAGATTAATCTCCTTTTCATAAGCTTTTTTCCTGCGTTTATTCCGCTTGATTTTTTACTCATTTTAAATCATTATCCTCAATTTATAGTACTTTAAGTTCTTTCAGTGGAAAGTATTT
>PKTL01000030.1 GCA_002867475.1 Candidatus Woesearchaeota archaeon | reverse complement strand
TTTCGGTCAAGATTACCACCCATAAATATTATTTTGTACAAAATATACCCCTTTTAGAATTTCAAATAATCGATTATTTTTATAGTTTATTGTTTTTTTAGCTATTTTATGTTGAAATATTAGAAAATAATTTTATTCTTACAATAAAGTATTTAAAGTGCCAAGATATATATTAATATATGTCTAGAGATATAGTTATAGGTCGAAATGCTAGAGATCGTGAAAAATATGGGATGAGAGGAACCATATTGATAGGTAAGCAGTATGTTACTATGGGTAGAACTACTAGTCTTTCTAATAATATTTATCTTGATGTTGCTGGCGCTCACGTTGTTTTCATTTGTGGAAAACGTGGAGGTGGTAAATCTTATACCATGGGTGCTATCGCTGAAGGTTTTCATCTTCTTGAAGAAGATATAAAGCAAAATCTTAGTATTATCATGCTAGACACAATGGGCATCTATTGGACTATGAAGTATCCTAATAAGCAAGATAAAGAACTTTTGGAGATGTGGAATCTAAAACCTATGAGCATCCCTATTGAGATATATACTCCTTATGGTTATTATGATCAATATAAAAAAGAGGGTGTTCCTACAGATCATCCTTTCAGTCTTGATCCTAGTGAGATAAATCCTGATGATTGGGCTTTAGCCTTCAAAAAGGATAAGTACAGCCCTGAAGGAATCCTTATCGCAAGAGTTATTTTAAGTTTGCAAAAGGATAAAGGAAAATTTTCTATAAAAGATATAATAGAAAAGGTTGCAGTAGATGAAAAAGCTGAAAAAGAGGTTCGTGATGCAGTTGAATCTATGTTTTTAATGGCAGATAATTGGGGTGTTTTTAGCGATCATGGAACGCCTTTGTCTGAGCTTGCATCACCAGGAAAGATAAGTGTTTTAGATGTTAGTTGTTATGCGACAATGCCTGGAGGTTGGGATATCAAAAGCTTGATTGTTGGACTTGTAAGCCAACATTTATTTGTTCAAAGAATGATTGCTAGAAAATTTGAAGAATATAAGCAGGTTCATAATGCACTTAATTATTTTAGTGAAGATACTAGTTCTGAAGCACAGAAGATGCCGCTTGTTTGGCTTGTGATAGATGAGGCTCACGAATTTTTACCTAGAGATGGAAGGGTTGCTAGTACTGATGCACTTGTTACTATCATGAGAGAAGGTAGACAACCAGGTATAAGCCTTATTCTTGCTACACAGCAACCCGGTAAGATTCATACTGATGTTATGACTCAAAGCGATACTGTACTTTCACATCGTATAACTGCAAAGATTGATGTTGATGCTCTTGGAACGCTTATGCAAAGTTATATGAGAACAGGTCTTGTCGGTGAGCTGGATAATCTTCCCAGGGTTAAAGGAGCAGGAGTTATTTTTGATGATAGTAATGAAAGGATGTATCCTATGAGAATCAGGCCAAGGTTCACTTGGCATGGAGGTAGTAGCCCTGTTGCTGTTCCTGACAAAAAAGAATACTTTGATGAGGAAAAAAAAGAAAATTAAAATGGGTTTTTCAAAATCATTTCCAAAAACAGTTGAAGGTGTAAATTATCCTAAGTGGGTTGAAGTTTTTCTAGATTCTAATGAAGAAGATTTAGCTGAGAGCAATGCTAGAACAGAGAACATTTCTTTGATGAAAGAATGCATAAAAGATGCCAAAGATATTGTTTCTTCAGAGAATCTGAAAGATTATCAGACAGATGTCATCAATCTTGCTATCGCTTTATTTGAGAAACGTGCTAGCCATGTAGTTTTCCATAAGGAAACAATGGCTAAAGAGAAGTTCGATAAACAAGATTAATTATTTCTTTTTCCTGTGCTTCAAATGCTTTTCTGGTTCATGAACTGCTAAGTGATCCAAGAAATCTTCTTCAGTTGTTGCTCTTGTCATGCTAACAACACTTGCTAGAAACATCATCATGAAAACTAAAGAGAATGCAAAAGACCATGTAACTGAATATTGAGGAATATATATTACGCTAATAAAGAAACCTACAATACTTGTAAGTACGAATGTGCTTGATAATGGTGCTACCTTAAATGTTCTTTTCATCTATTCACCTCTATTATAATTTTTATTATTTTACTTGTTTTTAAATGTTATCCTAATTTCAATTGGCCGCATGCAGCTGCTATATCATCGCCTCTGCTGTCTCGAATAAATGTTTTAAACCCTGCTTTTATGAGTTCTTCACTGAATCTTTGGAAAGTTTCATCACCACTTGGTTCAAGATTTGAATCTTTCACATTATTATATTTTATCAGGTTGAACATCACATTATCTTTTGAGAAAAGTTCTTTTAGGTTTCTCAAGTCTTCATCTGAATCATTTATGCCTTTTAATAAAAGATATTCTATCATGACTTTTTCTTTTTTGTTTCTTGGGAAAAAATTGGTTAATCCTACTAAATCTTTCATATTATATTTATTATTTATTGGCATCAATTCGGATCTTTTTTTATCGTCTGTTCCATGCAAGCTAATTGCTAGAAAGCTGTTTGTCTTTCGTCTTAATAGTTCCATACCTTCTATCACGCCACAAGTACTGATAGTTATTTTTCTTTCGCTATAGTTGTATATTTTTGGATGATTGAGTTTCTTTATTGATTTAATAACATTTTCAAGGTTATTCATTGGTTCGCCCATACCCATATAAACTATAGAATGAGGCTTTTTTCCTATTATTTCATGCATCGATAATACTTGTTCAACTATCTCATCACTTGTCAGGTTTCTTTTGAATCCTAGTTTCGATGTTGCACAAAACTTGCAACCCATGGCACAACCTACTTGTGTTGATATGCAAAAAGTATACTTATCATTTTTTTGAGGAATAATTACTGATTCTATCAGGTTGCCATCATCTAGTTCTAGAAGTAATTTTTTTGTTCCATCCTTTGATTCAACTGTTTTAATTATTTTCATTAATTATAGAAAAATCAGCAGTTTTATATAAGCATAATCATTTCTAAAAATTGCAATGATGAAGTGAACACCCGCTGATTATATGATGACAAGGAGTAACTGCTGAGCAAATTAATAATAAACAACTTTTTAAAAAAAAGAAATATTCTTTTCATTTAATCAATAATGCTAATGATGATGTTATCCCCAGCTGAGTACACCCTAAAAGAGTCAAACTCTTTTGGGCACAAAATTATTTTCAATAATTTTAGTGTGATGATAAGGAGTAACTGCTGAAGTTTTTTTGATTTTTAATAACAAAATAAGACTAAATAAAAAAAAATAGAAATTCTAATTAACCAAACATTCAAAAATTATAGAAAATTTAATGTTCAATAATTATTAATTATCCGAACACACTAAAACAAAGTTTTGTGTTTTTGGTTAGATTCCTAACCAAACATTTTCATATAATCATCACCTTCAAGCTCTTCACTTTTCTTTACTTTCTTGATAGCGTTGATTATATCTTTTTGCTTAATCTTTGTCCGGTCATCCCTTATTGCAAAGTATCCTGCTTCTGTAACTACAGCTTTTATCTCTGAACCTGTGAAACCATCAAGTTTCTTTGCTACTTCTTCAATATCAAAGTTTTTCTCTAAGTCCATCTTTTTACTGTGGATTTTAAATATTTGTTTGATACCCTCCATTGTTGGTGCTGGAACTTCAATGTGCCTGTCAAGTCTTCCAGGTCTAAGTATTGCTGGATCTAAAATATCTTTTCTGTTAGTACATGCGACAACCTTTATGTCTCCAAGATTCTTGAAACCGTCAATTTCAGCTAGTAATTGCATGAATGTTCTTTGAACTTCACGTTCTCCGCTTGTACCAACTTCTATTCTGTTTGCTGCAAGTGAATCTACCTCATCAATGAATATTATTGCTGGACTCTTTTTTCTTGCAAGCTCAAATATTTCTTTTACTAGCTTTGCACCTTCTCCAATGAATTTTTGCACGAGTTCACTTCCAACAACTTCTATAAATGTACTTTTTGTACTTGCTGCAACAGCTTTTGCAAGAAGGGTTTTTCCTGTTCCTGGAGGACCATATAGTAATACTCCTTTTGGTGGTTGTATTCCTATTTTTTTGAAAAGTTTTGGTTTTAGAAGAGGTAGTTCAACAACTTCTTTTATTTCTCTAATCTGATCTTCAAGACCGCCTACTTCATTCCATTTGATTGTTGGCTTTTCGATTATGACAAATTTTTCTACGTTAAATGTTGAATCTTTACCTATTTTTCGAATCACATTAAGATTTTTTTGATCTACTAGAACTGAGTCTCCAGCATGTACATCTTTTGAATCATCGCTTAAAAATACATAGAACTGGTTCCCATTAGGAATTTTGATTATAGCATTTTTTCCATCGATAACTTCTGAGACTTCACAAACCATTAATGGCGGAGTCCTATATCTATCAAGCTCATTTTTTAATTGGTTTATTGTTTCTCTAAGAATCCTATTCTCTTCTTCAATATCATTCCTATCTGCTGTATAGGAGTACATTACATCTTCAATTTTATCGCTACTCAATTTATCCCCTCAAGTAAGCTATGTTAGTCATTCATATTATATAAAAGTATTGTATAGATAGATTTATAATCGATAAAAATTACTCTTGTTCATATGAATTATATCAGCGAATCAGAAGCTAAAAAATATCTTGAGACATTAAAGCCAGGTTATGCGGGTTATCTTCATGATGGCAAAATCAGTAAAAAAGATATTTTAGCAACGCTTATGGATCTGATAGTTAGAGGTTATATAGGAATAGATTATGAATACGATGGAAATACTCATAAGATCAATAAGATATGGCCAAAATCAAAAAAGAAAAATCTTTTAGAATTTGAACAAAGATTTCTAAATAATCTATTTGATAAAAAAGAAGAATTAGAATTAGAAGAGATCAAAAGGAGATTTCAAGGCAATAGGTTGACTATTCCATTAAAATATTATTCAGAAATCACTAATATTAGAATTATCAAGAAAAGATATCAGGTTACTGGTCCAGGATACAAAGAATATTATTATGGAGATATGCATTTTAGTAACAGAGAAAAAGAGATACCTACTTCTTCAAAGATTGCTTATTACATTGTGGGCTTTTTTATGATATTTGCTGCTGTGAATATTGATAAAGAAATGAATTATTTTATTGCAACACCTATACTTACAACACTACTACTTTTTATCTCATTATATGCTCTTTTGAAATACAAATTGATAAAAGTCAATGTGGAATTTGACCTTGAAACACAAGAAATGAAAAAGAAATATGATGAACTATTCCATTTCTTAAGAGAACATCCTTTAAAAAAACAAAGGATCTTTAATGAATTCATGCCTTTTGCTGTTGCTTTCGGACTTGATACCAGTTGGAATAAAAGCTTTAATATTAAAGCTGATGAATTAGTTATTCCCGATAACAATATTTAAATATACATTTCACGTTTTGTTCTAGATGGCAAGTGATTTTGATGAGCTTTTGAAGATTCAGCAACGTATGCAAAAAAAGATTGCAGAAGAGAAAAATACTGATGATACTATTGAGATAATCATGATTATGACAGAGCTTAGCCCAGGTAATCAGCGTATACAAAAAGAGCAACTGCTTGTTGAAGGAAGTATTAGAGGTTTTAGTGAGAGCTATATGAATGCAATGATTGAAAGACTTATTCGAGAAAGATTAATTTTTATGCCAAGCCCAGGTTTCTTACAAAAAAGATAATTTTTAGAAGAAACTTCCAAGTCCCTGTTGTTTTTCTCCTTGTACTACATCATCAAAATTCTTATTTTCAAAAGATAATATTGTTTCTGCAATAGGTTTTATCTGCTTTTCAATGTAATGGTCATAATCTATCTGACTTGTCAATTTTTGGATTGGTTGAGGTCCATCAATAGTTTGGTAATATTTTATGATGTTACTATCAATTTTGTCTAGAAGTCTTGCAGCTTTTACATGAGGAGGTGTCGTTTTAGTGTATTCTGAAACATCTTTTCGAAGAGCTTTTCTATAAACTAAATCTTCATCGTGTTTTCCTTCTTTTATTTCTTTGACAAAATTTTGGATAAAACTATCAAAAGGTTTATCATGAAACACTAAGTCCAATAGTTTCAATTGGAATGTTTTTGAGACTTCTGTCCAGTCACTTCTTACAAATTCAAGACCTGTGAATTCAAGATTATCTTTTCCTTTTTTCTCAATGATACCAGCATATCTTTTCTTGCTTCCTTCTTCAGATCCACGTGCTTTTGGCATCATTAGTTTTTTGAATATTTTTTCAAACTCGAGCTCCATCTTATTTTCACGATTATATTCCCGTTTCACATATTCATTGAAAAAATCATTAACGAATTTTTGGATCTCATTACCTTTATTATTAGCATCACCTATATCTTTAGCATTGACTTCTACAAAGATACTATCCGTATCGCCATAAATCACTTTGTAACCAAGAGTTTCAACCTCTTTTGTGGTGAGTTTTATCAAGAATTGGCCGAAATGAGTTATAGCATTTGCAATATCAACACTAAAAAACCTGCATGCAGGATTTGCTAAAACACCATAGAAACTGTTCATGAGTATTTTTATTGCATAGCTTGCAAGAAGATCTTTTTCTTTTTTTGCTATATCTCTTTGTTTCCATAATCTCTCGATTAAGCTTGGGAGTATTCCTTCTTCATTCTTGAACCTTGCTCCGTTTGGTGCAATCACAACTTCTTTATTATTTTTATCTTTAGTGAATGATAATGGATCTATATTGAATGTTCGAATTATTGAAGGATATAGGCTCTTGAAATCCATCACTAAAATGTAACTATAAATCCCAGGTATTGGTTTTTTTACGTATCCCCCTAGAGTTTTCTCATCTTTGCTTGCAAAAAGCCTAGTATATGCAATATGATCTCTTTTGTGAAGTTCACGAATATATAAGCTGTCAAGCGATGCCACACTTGCTTTTACCCTATCAAGAGACAGACCTGTTAGGAAGCTTCGTTTAAGAGTTATTCCAAAAACATTTGTTTTCTCAAGAATTTTTAGTACTAATTCAGAATCCTTTATATTATAATCTATAAGTTTTTGAGTGTCATTTATATATGCATCTTCAATATCTGCACCTTTATTATCATCACCTATTAATTTGTCATCTCCAACAAATTCTTTTGCTGCTGTCCCAAGTTTATAATCATCAAGCTGAATGAAACTACTTTTTAACAAATGGATTCCATCAAGAAGTATACGTCCTTTAAAGTCAGCTGTTGAATCTTTCAGAAAATCTTTGTCAACCCTTAATGTGCAATCTTCATTTTTCCTGCCGAGATCAAAACTTATTGCATGTTTCTTATATTTTGTACGAAGAACATTAAAGTCAAAATCTATAACGTTCCATCCAACAATAACATCTGGATCTATTCTTTTTATCTCTTCTTTAAATTTTAAGAGTGCCTCTTTTTCAGTTTCGACACTTATAGAATCACCCCACTCCTTACTTGAAACTATTATTGCTTTTTTGAAACCATCATCTGTAACTAAAGAAATAGAATAAAGCTTCTTCATATCCATACTTGTTTCAATATCAATGGAGAGCATCTTTAGTTTTGGATTGAACTCTTCAGCTGGTTTAAGATCAGGATTGACAAATATTAGATTTACATATTTTCCTTCCTCAAATTTTGATTCAGTTTCAAATGTTCTAAGTATATCCTTGTCCATCATGAATTGATTGACCATATTTATATCTGATTCGAATGAGGAGATATTATTATCTGAAAAGATTCTTCTTATGTCAGATTGAATCTTATAGTTTTGAAAACTAACTTTTACTACTTTTTCATCTTTAAAATTTTTATAATTAGTATTTTCGTATTCTGCTTTTGAGTATATTTTTTTTGCTTTTTCAAAATCTAAATCTAGAATATAAAAATATGGTTTGAACCTATTTTCTATTATCTTGAAGCTTTTTCCATTGTCAAGCCTACCATATAGTTCAATTATTGAATCTCCTTTTTCATCAATATGAGAATCTTGATATAATATGTAACCCTTAACCATTGTCTTGAAAAAGAATTGATTATATTTAAAATTAGTGTATAGAAAAAGGAGCATCACCTCTTCTCAATGTATGCTCCCCACCTCAAAGCCACACTCTCTTTATAGAAAAATGATTGTTTTTATTTTATATAAATTTATGGTTGATATAAATTTTTTAATGAATAAGGTCTTGGAAAATCCATTCTGGAAAGTGCATAAAGAGGTTGCATATGATCTTGATCTAACCTTATAGCTGCATGAGGATTATTCTTTTTCAGCCTTTCATATTCAGGAGATTTCTTAACTTCTAACACTTTTTCTCTTATAGAAGGTAAAGGCAAGGACTTATTATTTTTTATATCTTTTAGCCGTTGTGTGAGAACATCTTCATCTTTTGATATTTTTAGATAATATTCTATTCCACCCATTATGGAATTAAATCATCGATTTAATCATTTATAAAATTTTCTAAAAATTTATTATTTTATAATCAATGAATTGAAATACAATTAATACAATCAAGATAAAAAGTATCTGATTCTCTTATTTTTTTACGTTTATTTTTTTTAAGAACAGAAGACATTATATAATTATTAACAATAGATTCAGAAATATTCCCTAATGAATTATAAAATTCTGAATTCTTAAAAGATAATACTATTTTTTTAAGATCAGAAAAAGTATACTCTTCATTTTTTGATATATATCTTAAAATTTTTCCAAATTTAGGAACCTCATTATTGTAATCATAAGATTTTAAATGATTTAATAGAGGGGAAATTTTATTTTTATTTAAATCCGAAGAGCTTATTATTTTTTCAATTCCATTCATAAAAAAATTAATCAAGATTTAACTTTTTAAACTTTTCTAATTCAATAACCATAAAAATTGAATCTGTCAATATCACATATTAATCCTATAAAGCTATCAGGATTCAATTTGGACAATAAAGTGTATGAATATATATCTTGTCTTGAGAATATACAAAAGGTACTTGGATGACTATGCATACTGATTAGCGTATCCCTATCACAAAATTCTGAAGTTACATGATTGTATGTTGCTTCGATTATTCTTGGATAATATAGATCCTCAACATGATATGTGCTTCCTGTTTTTTCTCCTTTCAAGCAAACTTTGAATTCCGTATTGCTCGATATGAAATTATCTCTTAATACCTCATAGATTTCTTGATCGAAAAGTATTTTTTTCCCATTATCTAGATCTATAAGATAACTTGAATCAATTTTCTTGCTTTCTACAATGGAACCTATTCTATCAAGCGGTAGCAAGAAAGTAAAAGCCAATAAAACTAAAATGATTCCCATTATTGGAATCCAAAACCTGATTTTTTTCTCTTTATAATCCTCTTCTTCAAGACCCTCAAGAAAATGGTAATGTCCATCATGATGATTACCAATTTCTGTGTCCTTATGATGTTTTTTAGGTCTTGGCTTATCTGTCATATGTTACACATCCATCACTAATTTTATAACGGCAGTTTTAAAAGTGATATAATTACTTTTATAAATATATCCTTATCCCTATGCTCTATGACTAGGATAGCTGTTATAAAAAAGGATAAATGCAACCCTGTAAAATGTGGCGAGCTTTGTGCTAAAGTATGCCCTGTCAACCGAATGGGAGAGGATTGCATAAGAATCGATGCAAAGGCTCAAATAGATGAAGTCTTGTGCACTGGGTGCGGTATCTGTCCTAAAAAATGCCCATATGATGCTATCATGATAATAAATCTTCCTGAAGCATTGAAAGAAGATCCAATCCATCAGCATGGACAAAATGGTTTTAGGCTTTTTAGTCTTCCAACACCTGTTTTTGGTAAGGTTGTTGGTCTTCTTGGGAAAAATGGTATTGGTAAGAGTACTGCGTTAAAAGTTATTGCAGGATTATTGAAACCAAATCTTGGTCAATTGGACAAGGAAGCAACTTATAATGAATTAATCAGTCATTTTAAAGGTAGCGAGGCTCAGGCTTTCTTTGAGAATCTTCGTGATGGAAATATCACTGTCTCATATAAGCCACAAGAGGTTGAACTCATACCTAAAACAGTTAAAGGAACTGTTCGTGATTTATTAAAAAAAGTTGATGAGAAAGGAAAGTTTGATGAGTATGTTGAAAAGCTTGAATTAACTAGATTTCTTGATAATGACATTGATAAAATCAGTGGTGGTGAACTTCAAAGAGTTGCAATATGTGCTAGTGTTATGAAAAAAGCAAATCTTTACATGTTTGATGAACCTACAAGCTATCTTGATATAAAGCAACGTATAAAAGTCTCTAAATTCATTAGAGAATTAGCTGATGAAGATACAGCAGTTCTTGTAATTGAACATGATTTGATAATTCTTGATTACATGACAGATCTTATCCATTTAATGTATGGTAAGGCTGGCGGTTATGGTATAGTATCACTACCTAAAACTACCCGTGTTGCTATCAATGTTTATTTGGAAGGTTATCTTCGTGAAGAAAATGTCAGGTTTAGAGATTATGAGATAAAATTTCATGGAAAACCAATAGACGAATTAACAAAAGATATTGAGCTTGTTTCTTGGAATGACATTGATGAGATTTTTGGAAAATTCAAGCTTCATGCAGGTGAAGGAACAATAAACCAGAATGAAGTAATTGGTATCCTTGGAGAAAATGGTATTGGTAAGACTAGTTTTGTTAAGACTCTTGCAGAGAATAATAAGTCCTTAGAAGATGTCAAATTAGCATATAAACCCCAATATCTTGATAAAACAGAGGATCTTGTAATAGTTTACTTACAAAACGCTATTGATAAGTATCATAATTCTATAATTAGGCCTTTAGAGATTGAGCCTTTGTATGAAAAGACATTAAATCAGCTTTCTGGTGGAGAGTTGCAACGTGTTTGTATAGCTAAAATTTTAGCTGAAGATGCAGAATTATATCTTCTTGATGAGCCTAGTGCTTATCTTGATGCTGAACAAAGACTTATTGTTTCTAAAGTTATAAAAGAAATGATGGTTGTAAAGGATGCATCTTGTTTAGTTGTTGACCACGATCTTCTTTTTATTGATTATCTTAGCGATAGATTACTTGTTTTTGAAGGAGTTCCTGCGATTAGTGGTGAAGCAAAAGGACCATTTAGCATGCAGGATGGCATGAATAATTTTCTTCGTGAGCTTAATATGACTTTTAGGCGTGATCCTGATAGTAATCGTCCACGTGCTAATAAGCCAGAAAGCCAGATGGATAGACAACAAAAGTCTGAAAACAAGCTTTATTATATATAATTCTTAATATTTTACTACTTATTAGTGGTATAAAAACGAAAGTTTTATAAAGAGGTGACTCACATAAAACATATGAACAATTATATTGATGAATTTAAAGTGCTTGGAAATCAAGTTATGGATTTTATGCCTGGAACTGAACTAGAAAAAAGAATCCAAGAAGGAAGATTAAATTCTGATGAAATCAAAAAAATATATTCGGATATCATCATAATCGGTTCCAAATATCAAACACTTTTTAGAAAAATTAATGATATTTGGCAAAAAGAATATGATGAAAAATCAAAAGAAAATAAAGAGGAAGTAGATTTAATTGAAAAACCCCCTATACTTATTGCTGCGCAGATGGCAGAGCATGATTTAGGAAGTTTAGAAGATGTTCTTGATAGATACAATCTATTTAAAGAATTGGGCGTAGATCCAACAGAATTGATGGATGGACCAATTAGAGAAAAAACAAAATATGTAAAAGTTGGAAGTTTGAGAAAAATTTTTGCTGGAGCATCAGAAATTGCAACAGGAGATATAAATTCATATTTTATACCAGTTAATTGTAGAGATACAAGAGATTTTATTGAATTAGGTTTAAATAAATCAATACAAGAATATGACTGTAAAATAAATCAAATCTCAGGCATGCAAGCAATAATGCTATTGAATCTTGTTAAAAATAGCCATGATGCAATTGATAGAGCTAAAGGCGAAGAATTAGATTATGATTTTGAAAAAGATATAAGAGTTAAAATCTATAGAAAAGAAGGTTTTGATTATATAGAAGTAAAAGATAATGGTCTTGGAATGC
>PKTL01000074.1 GCA_002867475.1 Candidatus Woesearchaeota archaeon | reverse complement strand
TACCAAATTTTTAATTTTATAGTTAGTATATGTTTGATTATAGAATTCAATTAAGGGCTTACAAACTTCATTTAATTCTTCTCTTGATAAGAATGCATTATCATAAGGGTCATTAAGTTTTTCTAATTCCTTAATTAATTCAGAATGATTTTGCCTTTCTGGTCTCTTCAAGAGTTCTTCTAAATCTTTATTCTCAGTCATTTTATTGCTACAAAATCATCTATCAGTGTTTTCTTGTCTGTGAATGGTGTATATAGGTATTTGTTGTAGTGAGCATCTTCGACTTTCACATTCTTGTATTCTGGTTTTTTAATCCAGATCTTTTCATAATGTCCTTTTTCGACTATTCTATTTTCATATCTTGCAGGCTGAGTAACTTGTTCTTCATAGTGTCCTTTCTCAACCAATTTTTTCTCTTCAACAATCTTAGGAACCCAAGTTTTCTTATTATGTCCAGCTTTAACAAGAACATTCTCATAATGGCCTTCGGGATGATCTTTTGCCTTATATCCAAACATGTCCATCACTCTTCCAAAAGGAGCATCATTTTTTTTAGCGGCAGCAACCCAATCATCAAGAAATTCACCAGCACTATAAGAATTCTTCACCCATTTTTTCTCATAAACAGATTCTACCCATTCAGTTTTGAAATGCCCTTTATCAACCTTAACAGTTTCATACTTGTCTGGGATCCAAGTTTTACTCTTTACTTCATCAGAAACTTTAACTTTTTCATACTTTGGATCAACCCATTTCTTATCCCAATAACCATCCGCAACTTTCTTCTTTTCAAATCTTGCGTCTTGCTTTTCAAGAATTTCATAAGAAAAATCTTCTAATGTTTTTGTTATTACGCTTTGAAATATTGGAAAATTCTTCTTTGCATCCTCATCTAATTTTAGAATTTGAGACCTGATATCTGCCTTGTTAAGACTAGTAGTCTTTGTTTTAATATCCTTAAAAGATTTAACCGCAGAAAAATAAGAAGCAATCTGTTCCATAATGAAATTATCTGATTCATTCTTATTTTCATATATGTCAAGACTTATCTTTGATAAAAGTTCAGATTCATTCTTTGTTACAATATTATCATCCACAATTTCAAGCACTTGATTCATAGACCTACTATTAGAATTAAAATTAAGATTATCTTTAAGAAAAAACGCCCCTCCAGCAATAACCAGTCCTGCAGCTCCAACCGCAACAAGTCTATTGAATCCAGAACCATTTTTATGGTTTTTTACTTCAGGCCTTTTCAGGAGTTCTTCTAATTCTTTTGGTTCTTTTTTTTGTGGTCTCTTCAAGAGTTCTTCCAAATTTTTATTCTCACTCATTTTTAATAATATTCATCAATTTTTCCTTGGACGTAAATTTTACCTTTATTGGTATTTTTTTCAATATATCCATTTGCATTTCCACCAATATTAATTTTACCTCCATCCATTTCCAATCCTATATTCCCTGAATATGCAGTACCTTGTATATCTATTATTCCTTTATTCATACCAGCACCAATAGAAGGACAGTCCACATTGCCTTTAATAAGAATTTCTCCACCATCCATTTCCAATCCAATAAATTTACATTTGCAATTATTATCTAATATTATCTTTCCTTGTTTCATCCAGTTACCTAAACTTTCAGAATTAAAGTCCCCTCTTATAATTAATTCATTTCCTGTAAATTTATCTCCAATATTATTTCCATAAATATTTCCATTTACTTCTATTTCTGAATTCTTTGCTTCTAGAAAATATTGATAATTTCCTTGTAATATATCTCCATTTATCTCTATTTTAGAATCTTTGATGAAGCAGAATCCGTGATGGGATAGGTTTGAGTTGATTTTTATTTTTTTATTTTTTAGGTAGTATCCAAAATTTGGTATAGTTCTATTTGATTTTAATTCCATATTTTCTATTTCTGAGTTATTGATTAAGGATGTTACAAATGGCCCAATTGCGTTATCTGATACTAGATTAAAAGGTGTTGTAGTACGAAGAATTTCGTTGCATATCCTTTGAAAAAGGTCTTCATTC
>PKTL01000046.1 GCA_002867475.1 Candidatus Woesearchaeota archaeon | reverse complement strand
CAATCTGTCCTTTAGAACTAAGTTTTCCTATTGCAAATTCCATAAAATCACCTAAAGTAAGGTGTGTCTTACTAATATATAAATTTTTGTTTAAAGTGGATCTCATGAATTATTGAAAATTTTTCTAGTTTATTAATCTCATTTGAGAATGTCCTGTGTCCAGTGTTTTGAAAACTTTTATATATTAATCAAATAGAATTTTTTCTATGTCGAAGATATTAGTTACTGGGGGAGCAGGGTTTATCGGCTCGCACATAGTTGACCACTTTATCTCTAAAGGTGATGAGGTCGTAGTCTTTGATAATCTTAGTTCTGGAAATGAAGAGAATATCAATTCAGATGCTTGGTTTTTTTCTGGCGATGTCAGGGATAAGGATGCTTTAGATGTTGCCATGGAAGGAGTTGATTACGTGTTCCATGAAGCAGCGCTTGTTAGTGTTCCAAAAAGTTTTGAAAACCCTGCAGAATGCTTGAATATAAATGTTGAAGGTACAAGAAATGTTTTTGAATCAGCATTGAAAAATAATGTTAAGAAAGTAGTGATAGCTTCATCTGCAGCAGTATATGGGGATAATCCTAATCTTCCTTTGAAAGAAAATGAAGATTTGAAGCCTATGAGTCCTTATGCTGAATCCAAGTTGAAAGATGAAGAATTAGCTAAAGAATATTCTAGTAAAAGCTTACCAGTTGTAGCTTTAAGGTATTTTAACGTGTATGGTCCAAGACAAGATCCAAGTTCTCCATATAGTGGGGTTATAAGCATATTTATGGATAAAGTTTCTAAGGGTGAAGATATTGTTATATTTGGCGATGGATTGCAGACAAGGGATTTTATCAACGTAAAAGATGTTGTTAAAGCAAATGTCTTAGCTTTGGAGCTTGAATCTGGAGAGTACAACGTCGCAACAGGTACAGAAGTAACCATAAAAGAACTTGCAGAAAAAGTGATAGAAAAAGCAGGTTCCAATTCTAAAATAATATTTAAGGAAGCAAGGCAAGGAGATATAAGAAAAAGTATTGCTAATATAGATAAGATAAGCTCTTTTGGTTTTGATCCAAGCAAAAAGCTTGATCTATCTGACATCTAATCTTTTTAGGATATTTATAGTTTCTTTATCAAATCTTGAAAAAGCAAACCATTTCTTTCCAAGATCTTTAAGTGAAGCGCCAAAATGGTAAATGTTTTCTTCATCAATAATCAAAAATCTGTCATGTGAATCTTTAAATTCTTTTAATTTTAAATTATTATATTGTTCATTATATTTTTTTATATCTAATAATAATTTTTTTGAAACATTTTTTGTAAATATTATAGCTTTAACTTCCTTATTTCTTTTATCAAGTAAAGTTAAAACTTCATCATTTATGTAATTATCAATCAAAATTATAGATTTTTTTGCATTTCTTATAAGGTTTGATACAAAATTATATGCATCAAATATTTGTCCATCAAAAAATATTCCTTGTTTTGGTGTATGTTCTTCTAATGCATCAAATACTTTTTCAAAATTATCTTCAGTTCTTATCTGAAATTCTAATTGCTTTCTTTCAAGAATATCTAATTTGTTAAAATATTCAATATTTTTAGAGATTATCTTTCGCATAGTAACAAAAGTTCTCATAATCTGAATATTAATATTTATTGCTTTGTCACTAGTAAGTATACTTGATAAATTTGCTACACCTTGTTCAGTAAATGCATAAGGTGACGATCCTCCAAGATGTTTTTTTGATGGTATCACAGATTGTGATACCAAAATATTTATCTCTTCTTGATTTAGATTGAACATGAAATCTTCAGGAAATCTTTTGATATTTCTATTTACTGCTTGTTTTAATGTTCTTGTTTCAATATTGTAGAGTTTTGCTAGGTCTCTATCTAATATCACTTGCTTTCCTCTTATATTATGAATCATCTCTTTTATATTATTAGAGATTGTATTATTTGTATTCATAAAATTTTAAAAAATAATTTTATTTAAAAATCTCATTTGAGAATGTCTAGTGTCTAGTGCTTTCCATAAAACTTATAAAGAAAAAGGTATGATAAAGTAATACTTTTAGGTTTTT
>PKTL01000033.1 GCA_002867475.1 Candidatus Woesearchaeota archaeon | reverse complement strand
ATTAGGTGAACAAATGGTAAAGAAAAAAAAGAATTTGAATAAGAGCGTGAAAGTTTTCACGAAAAAAAATAATGATTCAAGCACTTGGATGTATATATCCTTAGTGTTGGTTGTAATCTTAGCAGCCATGGTCATAGCAGATTTTATGGATAAAGAATCTGTAGAATCATTGATAGAGGATGTTCAAGAACTCAAAGCCTCAACAGCTAGTGAAGATCTGAAGCAAGCATTATCAACAGTTGAAGAAACTCTTGAACCTTATAAAGAGGTTGAAGTTCAAGAAGAAGTAAGTGAAAAGGTTACAGGCGATGCAGTAGAAGTTAATTTCTATGTTATGAGTCAATGCCCTTACGGAACACAAGTAGAAGATGCAATATATCCAGTACTTGAAAAGCTAGGAGATAATATTGATTTCAATCTAGATTTTATCGTTACAGATCTTGGTGGAGGAGAATTTCAAAGCCTTCATGGAGAACCAGAAGCACTAGGTAATATTGTACAGCTTTGTGCAGCAGAATATGAACCAGACAAATATATGGATATGATCATCTGCCAGAATAAGAACGCAGCAGCAATTCCTGGAAACTGGGAATCATGTGCTAGTGACGAAGGTCTTGATGTAGAATCAATCAAAGCTTGCTATGAAGGTGATGAAGGAAAACAACTTCTTAGCGAATCAGCACTTAGAAGCACTGCAGCACAAGCAAGAGGAAGCCCAACAATCTATATCGCAGGCGAATTATATCAAGGTGGAAGAACTGAAGCAGATTTCATGACAGCAATCTGTAATGCATATGAAGGAGAAAGACCAGCAGCATGCAGTGATATACCAGTTCCAAACACAGTAGAAATGACAATAGTAAATGATGAAAGATGTGATTCATGTGACACATCACAATTAGTTGCAGCACTTAAAGGATTATTTCCAGGTCTGAAAACAACAGTTGTTGATGCAATGAGCAGTGAAGGTCAAGCATTGATTGGAGAATTTGGTATCGCGCTTGCTCCAGCATTTATTCTTGACTCCATAATTGAAGAAGAAGCATCATTCAATGGAAATGCACAATTACAAACCGCATTCCAAAAGATTGGAGATAGTTATAAGATAATAGATGATGCAACTGGCGCTTCATGGATAATTGATGATGAAGCTAGAGATGCATATCTTGAAAGCTTAAAGATACCTCAAACAGAAAAACCCGAAGTTGAGCTTTTTGTAATGAGTCATTGTCCATATGGAACACAAAGTGAGAAAGGAATGCTTCCAGCAGCATTAGCACTTGGAGACTCAATCGATTTCAAGATAAGATTTGTCTATTATGCAATGCATGGAGAAAAAGAAATCTATGAACAGCTTAATCAGTACTGCATCCAAGAAGAGCAACCAGAAGTATATCTGGATTATTTAGCATGTTTCTTAAAAGATGAGACCGGAAGTGAGGCTTGTATGGCAGAAACAGGTGTAGATGTAGAAAAGATGAATACATGCGCACAAGCAGCTGATGAAGAATTCGGAATAACAACAAGTTTCGAAGACCAAGCATCATGGCTTAGTGGAAGATTCCCATTATTCAATACAGATAAAGAACTGAATGAACAATATGGGGTTGGAGGAAGTCCAACACTAATAATTAATGGGAGAAGCTCAAGCGCTGGAAGAGATGCTCAAAGCTATCTTACTGCAATCTGTGAAGCATTTACAGAAGAAGCAAGACCAGACGCATGTGACTCAACTCTAGATTCAAGCCAGCCAAGCGCAGGATTTGGATATGGAACCGCAGCAGCTGCAACAGCAGCAGGATGTGGAGTATAAGCAAAAAAGAGATTTAATCTCTATTTTTTTTATTTCATTTCTTAATATTTATATATTACATTAACTTAATTTGTATCTATGGATTTTATTATTAGAAAATTAAAGGATTCAGATATTATCAAAGCAGGAAATGTCGTCAAGAAAGCACAAAGGTTGACATTGAAAGATTATTATTCTAAAGAATTGATTGATGCATTTTGCAATAAGAATAATCCGAAAAATTTTGCTATTAGAGCAAAAGAAAGACAGTTCTATATTGCAGAGATTCCAAAAAGAAAAAAGATAATTGGGGTTATTGCTAAAAAAGATAATGAACTAAAAACATTTTTTGTCCATCCAAACTACCAAGGAAAAGGTGTGGGCAGAAAACTTTTTGAGAAAGTAAGAGATGAAACCTTAAAACAAGGCTATGATAAACTAATTGTGAAATCATCCCATTACGCAGTAAATATCTATAAAAAATTAGGATTCAAATTCATAAAAAAAATAAAGCAAGAAGTAGATGGCCTTCCATTTATAGATAATTATATGGAGCAAGAATTAAAATAGGTGATAGGATGGTTTTTATAATATTATATGTAACTTTTCCAAACATTGAAGAAGCAAAAAAAGTGTCAAAATATCTTATTGAAAAAAGATTGATAGCGTGTGCTAATTTTATACCTATAAACAGCATGTATAGATGGGATAATAAAATCCAAGATGAAAACGAAACAGTTGCATTATTAAAGACTAAAATAGATAATCATAAGTTAGTAGAAAAAGAGATCAAAAACCTGCATAGCTATGATTGCCCTTGCATAATCAAATTAGATGTGGAAGCAAACAAAGAATATGAAGAATGGATACAAGATGAAACCATTAGTAAGTATAGTCAATCTTGAAGATAAAACATTAAAGATCCTAAAAGGAAAAAACACTATCTATAAGCAAAGAATAAATGTGATAGATATTGAAGATTTAGGAAAATATTCTGATAAATATTATTTTGATTTAAGCGAGATAACAAACTATTCTGAAATTGATTTTGCAGTTATTCTATCACAAAAAAATATTGATTCAATAGATGAGGCAATATGTAATTCGGTGTGTTCTTGGGAAAAATACCAAATTGGATTTACGATAATACAAGTATCCAATCTTCTGTTTAAAAATGAAGCACTTATTGATTACAATCTAAATGAACCATATGATGCGTGATTAACGCATGGCAAAACAAAAACTTTTTTAATAATAAAAAATCGGTTTATATAAAATGGTATACGAAGAATATTTATCAATGACATATTTCAATAATACAATTCAGGATTATTTGATCTTTCTATCAATATTTATCTTATCTGTAGGGGTGATGTACCTATTTAAGTTTTACATCATAAGCATATTGAAAAGATTTGCAAAAAAAACAAAATCAGAAATAGATGACATAATAATAGATGTTGTACAGAACATCAAATGGCCATTTTATATGTATATGTCACTCATATTCTCATCAAACTATCTTGTTCTTCCACAAAAACTAAATGCTTTTTTCGATGGATTGCTTTTCATAGTATTAGCATATTATGGTGTAGTAGCAGTAAATAGAGTTATTACATACCTTGCAAAAGTGGAAGTAAAAAAGAGAAAAGAAGCTCAAAGCAAGGCAAGCGTTATACGAATACTTGCAACATTGCTTAAGATGCTAGCATGGATAATAGGGTTGCTTTTCGTACTTGCAAATTTTGGAGTACAGATAACACCTTTGATAGCAAGTCTTGGAATTGGAGGTGTAGCGATAGCATTTGCACTTCAAAAGATCCTAGAGGATTTATTTAGCAGTTTTGTAATATACTTCGATGAACCTTTTAAAGAAGATGATTTTATAGTTGTAGGAGGGGATTCAGGAACAGTAAAACATATAGGGATAAAGACAACTAGGATCCAAGCTCTTCAAGGTCAAGAATTGATAATACCAAACACTGAGCTTACAAACTCAAGGATCAATAACTATAAGCAGATGGAAAAAAGAAGGATACCTTTCATGATAGGTGTCACTTATGATACTCCAACAACAAAACTAAAAAAGATCCCAAAAATTGTTGATAAGATAATTACAGATCTTGAAAGTGTAGATTTTGATAGGTGTCATTTTAAGGAATTTGCAGACTCAAGCCTGAATTTTGAAATAGTATATTATGTCAAGAGCAAGGAATACCTTGATTACATGAATGCGCAACAAGATATAAACTTCAAGATAAAAGAAGCATTCGATAAAGAAAAGATAGAGTTTGCATTCCCAACACAAACAATCTATCTTGAGAAATAACATATTTTCTAATATTTTTTTAATTATGTTTTTTTTTAGATAATATTTTAGAACTTGATACTATCAAGCACGCCATGTGGGTTCTTCTTGAAAAGAGTCTTTGCAAGCATTTTATCTTTCTTGCTTAATTCAACACTAAATTTGGTTCTCATAAATTCAGTTTCATTATTGGAAACTCTTGCAAGTTCATCAGCAACAACTAAACCATAAGGATAACCAAGAAAAACAGGATCTTTAGAATTATCTGCAAGAACACCTATAACTTTTTCAGCATCCTTTTCCCACGTACGTCCAATCTCAAATCTGAAAACATGATCACTTCTTTCATGAAGTCTTAAAAGATATATCGTTGCATTATGCTCATCAAACTTGCTTTTAGCAATCTTTACATAAAAAGCACCATTTTTTTTAGAACTTACCACTTCATTAAGACTTCTACCTGTTGTAGTCACAAGGTTACTTGTTTTAGCAACAGAACAGATAATATTGTTGTTCTTTTCAGCACTATAATATAATTCATTAATATATTTTTTCAGTATTTCATGATTTGAAAGAAGTATTCCATCAAGAACAATTATAGAATCTTTAACTGAATCGCAAAGATCTTTAGCAAACATAAATTCTCCAATCTTTCTGATAAGGTTACTAATCTTTAAAGGAGAAACTCGGTTTCCTGACGATTCCAGTCTAGGATCATATGCATCAAACTCAATCATTTCATCCATAAAACGAGTTTTATATTTCATATCTTTTTTTAATATTGATGAACTCCAAAAATTTTTTGAATCAACTTTTTTCTTAGTATGGTCAAATGATGCATATGCAACCTTATTGAATGATATACAAAAACTATTATCAGAAATCACTTCTTGATTTCCTCCATCAATGAAATAAATTGGTCCGGATATTCTCATAACCTTATTAAAGTCATAATCAAATACTTCATACTTATCCTTATTGAAATAAGGTTTTCCTTCATCAGACTCATGATAGTTTTTTAGATCCTTAAGAACTTTTTCCATAATTTAAGGATACAACAATATATTTATATACTTTATTTGCATAGGAAGCAATATGAAGAGGTTAATCCTAATCCTAATATTGATTTTTCTTTCGCTGAATTCAATAGCTGATGTAGTATATTCTGGTGACACTATAACTAGAGATGAGGATGAATTTAGGATATATCTTGCAGAAGATGAGTCTCATGTCATGATAAGAGGGTTCGAATCTATGATTTTAAATGAAGCTGAATGTAAGGTCACTCCCTATTATGAGTATTGTTTTGAAAAAACAGTAAATGATTTTAATGAAGGTTATGGGAAATGGGATGATGATGCTGATAGGGTTATCCCTGCACTTTTTATAAACATAACAGAGTTTGTACCAGAGATAAAAGTAACAAGGAAATTAACTACTACAAGTCCTTATGAGCATCAGAAACTGGTAATGGATGTAACTATAAAAAATGAAGGAAATGAGATTGCAACTGTAAGATATTCTGAAAATGTTTCTGGATTTTCATATTGTATAAACTGCTTATTGGATGATGGATTGGTAACAGCTGGATTCACGCTTAGTCCAGATATGGAAAAATTGTTTTCATATAAATTGGAAGCTGAAGAAAGCTTCAACTTCACACCAAATGTGACATTCAAGAATGATATAATGAATGGAACTGTAAAAGTCGATACTATAAAGATGGTGATGAAAAAAGCATTAAGTGTTTCTATAGAAGATAAAAAACCTGTGATAGAAGAACCATATACTTCAAGGATAGAATTCACAAACAACAATGCAGATTATAATATAAATTTTGATGCTAAAGTATATTATGATAGGGATTATATAGATACTAAAGAAAAGGAATATTCAGCATCTCTTAGTCCTGGTGAATCTCAAGAATTTAATATTGATTTTACACCTATAAAAAGCGGAAAAAATGATATAATAATACAGACAGATTATTTCTTATCAGGCGAAAAGATATCAGCTAACCACACGATTGAGATAGAAAACTTGATCGAAAAGCCAGAATTTTTATTTAGTGTCGATCAATCAGGGTATGCAGATATAATGAACAATGCATATCTAAACATAACAAATGGAGATAATACTTTTCAAAATTTCTATATAACAATAACACTTGGTTCTGATGCAGAAAGCTTCATCCTACCAAAACTTAGGATGAATAATAAGGTAAAGCTTTACGATAAGGAATTCGTTTTTGATTCAACAGGAACTTTTGATGCGAAATTAAATGCGACATATAAAAGCATATATGGGGAAGAATTCACATTTATACAAACAAAAAAAGTCACAGTAAAACCCGTAAAAGACATGCTTGAAATAATAAGAGAAGTTAGAGATGGGAAAAAAGTGACTTACATAAAAAACAATAATGAAAAGGAACAAGCGATAAACATAACAGAGATCTCGAATGGAAAACCCTACACCAATAATATTGTCCTTCTTCCAAATTCAAAAAAGCTTGTATTAACATATGAAGATATAAACGAATCTATAATCACAAAGCTGATGTTTTCAGGAGTAAAAAATGATTACCTATTCATAACGGATGAAAACGGAACAGAAGTAGAGATTGAAGAACATGATTATGAAGAAAAAAGCGGGGTTCTAATAGACCAAGATAACCTAGAACTTGAAGATGAACAAGATATAAATGTAGATTCAAGTGTTGATGAAAAAATAGCCGAAAATCCAATTGAAGAAGAATCAGTATCAACAACTGAAGAAAAGAAAGGATTCTTCAAGAAAATATGGGATATAATAACATCTTTTTTCTAATGTGTTAAAGAATTAAAATGATAGAATCATGTAAATGTTTAAATTTTGGGTGTGAAAATCATGGAAATTGTGAAGCTTGCCTAGCTTACCACAGGTCTAAAAATAGTGAAACAGTTTGTGGAAAAAAATAATTTTTTTAATATGTTCCAATATTGCAAAACATTTTTATACCAAATCTAAATTCTTAATAGATTATGTCTTATGAATTAATAATAACTGAGAAACCAAGTGCAGCAAAAAAGATTGCTGAAGCTTTAGCAGATACTAAACCTGTAAGAAAAGGTCAAGCAGGAGTATATTATTATGAATTGAAACATAATGGAAAAGAGATAGTTGTCGCCTGCGCAGTAGGTCATTTATATACTGTTACTGAGAAAGATAAAGCAAAAGGCTGGACTTATCCAATTTTTGATATAAAATGGGTTGATAGTGCTAGTATAAATAAAGCTAGTGCATTCACAAAAAAATATCTTACAACGATTAAAAAATTAGCAAAAGATGCTAGTGAATTCACAGTAGCTACAGACTTTGATATAGAAGGAGAAGTTATAGGGTATAATGTAATAAGATTTGCATGTAAAAAAAGTGATGCGAAAAGAATGAAATATTCTACGCTTACAAAGCCTGAATTAGTAAAATCTTATGAAAATGCCTCAAAAAATCTTATTTGGGGTCAAGTAAACGCAGGGGTAACAAGACATGAGCTTGATTGGCTTTATGGAATAAACTTATCAAGAGCATTATCTAATTCTATAAAAGTTGGCGGTGGCGGTTTTAAGATTCTTTCAAGTGGGCGAGTTCAAGGTCCAGCATTAAAGATACTAGTTGATAAAGAAAAAGAGATTCAGGCTTTCAAACCAACACCATATTGGCAATTAACATTAAAAGGTAAAAAAACTAAAGATATAAGTGCACTTCATAAAAAAGAAAAATTTGAAGATGAATCTGAAGTTAAGTTAATCCATGAAAAGATAAAAGATGAAAAAAAAGCGGTTGTGTTTGATGTATCAAAGAAGCAATTTCAACAAAAACCTCCAACTCCTTTTGATTTGACAAGTCTTCAGATGGAAGCACATAGAACTCTTGGAATAGTTCCAAAACAAACACTTGAAATTGCACAAACACTTTATACAGAAGGACTAATATCTTATCCTAGAACTTCATCTCAAAAGTTACCTGCGGTTCTCGGTTTTAAAAATTTATTAATACAGATAGCAAAACAGGCACAATTCAAAACACTCGCTGAGAAATTATTAAAATTACCAAGTCTTAAACCTAATGAAGGTTCAAAAACAGATGATGCTCATCCTGCTATTTATCCAACTGGTTTGATTAAAGAATTGCAAGGTAGAGATAAATCATTATATGAATTGATTGTAAGAAGATTTATGGCGGTGTTTGCTGATTCTGCAACAAGGGAAACTATGACTGTAACTTTCGATGTAAAAAACGAACCATTTATTTTGAAAGGTACAAGAACCGTAGTCCAAGGTTGGCAAGAATTTTATGGTAGGTTTGTTCAGCAAAAAGAAGAAGAACTGGAAGCTTTCAATAAAGGTAAAGAAATCCCTATTAAAAGTATTGATTTAGATAAAAAAATGACAAAGCCGCCAAATAGATATACTGCGGCATCAATAATTAAAGAACTTGAAAAAAGAAATCTTGGAACTAAAGCTACTAGAGCAAACATTGTTGAAAATCTTTATGATAGAGGATATGTTAATGAAAAATCAATTGAAGCAACTGAACTTGGAATAAAAACTTGTGATGTACTTGATAAACATAGTCCTCAAATCCTTGATGAGAAATTAACAAGAAATTTTGAAGAAGAGATGGAAGAGATCCGTAAGGAAAAAACAACTCATGATAAAGTAATTAAAGGTGCAAAAGAAATATTATTAAAAATTCTTAACGATTTTAAATCAAAAGAAAAAGAGATTGGAACAGAACTTGCCGGTGCAAATAAAGAAACTATTAATGAAGCTACAAATGTTGGAAAATGCCCAAAATGCAAAGTTGGTGATTTATCAATAAGAAGAGGTAAATTTGGAATGTTTATTGCATGTAATAAATATCCTGATTGTAAAACAACTTTTAGTTTACCTGGTGGCTCTAAAATTAAACCTGCAAAAAAGATTTGTGAGGAATGCAAGCATCCTATGATTATTTTACAAAGAGCTAGAAGTAAACCAATTGAAGCTTGTATAAATCCTAAATGTCCAACAAGGGAACCAAAAGATCCTGAAGTTCTAAAAGAAGAAAAAGAGATGGAAGAGGGAGCTGTAAAGAAGCAATGTCCAAAATGTGGAAAGGATCTGGTTCTTAGAAGCAGTTTCTATGGTAAATTCCTTGGTTGCAGCGGATTTCCAAAATGCAGACATATAGAACAATTGACTGATGGTCCTCGAAAAGAAGATTTCAAGAAATAATTGATTGTTTTAGATTATCTTATTACAAACAATAATTTTTTATACTATGCAAAAAAAGTTCTATTAATGAGAAAATTATTGATCTTAAGCTTATTATTAATATTTAGCCAATTTTCTTTAGGAATAATAAATAATGGTCAGATAAAACTATTAGCCGTTAGCGAAAGTCAAGATGGTACGATGCATGGAAGCGTAGCAGATATGTATCTGGAGATAAAACCTGGAAAAGGACGTGTATTCATAGACACTTTCCCTTTTACAAAGCTTGATACTCAATTCACAACAAGATATGCGAAAAACATTGCGTGCAATTATGCTGAAGTTGATTGTTCTAATTACGATTTTTTCTATACCATAAAAGCAGGTTCAACAATAATCGGTGGGCCAAGTGCTGGTGCTGCTACGACTTTGCTTACATTATCTATGCTAAATGATGAAGAACTTCCAATTGATATATCTGTTACTGGAACTATAAATTCAGGGGGGATAATTGGACCAGTTGGAGGCACGTTAGAAAAGATTGAAGCTGCGTATTGGAAAGGGATAAAAAAAGTGTATATATCTAAAATAGGCTTGAATGAATCTCTTTTTGATAACAGTTCTTTAGATGAATTGATAGAAGTTATGCCTTTATTTAATTTTGATGAATTGTATGAGGAAGTTTTTGGTATATCTTTACATGGGGATATTAGTGAGATTTTACCTAGCAGAAACTATGAAAGTGTTATGAAAGAAATATCTTTAAATTTATGTAACCAAGCAAAGGAGATACGCGAATCGACTTTGAAAAATATTGATAATGTTTCTTTGTTATATGAAGGTGATTCTCTTTACAATCTAAGCCTTAATGAAACTTGGAATAATGATTATTATAGTGCTGCAAGCTATTGTTTTGGAGCTGCAAGCATGTACAAGACTCAAGAAGTTCTTCTTATGAATCAATCAGATATAAATCAATTATATCATTTGGTATTATCAGATTATTTGGAATTTTCTGAAAAATATTCAAATATTGAGATAAGAAGCTTTACTGATTTGCAGACATATATGATAACAACTCAGAGACTGACAGAAGTATCAGACACACTTTTCAAGATAAATATGACTAATATTACCAATTCTTCGAAATCTAATCTTGCATATTCAGCTGTAAGATTGAAAAGCGCTGAATATTGGGCAAGATTTTTTGGCACTGAATATGATGAGAATTTTGCATTTGATGATTCAGCTCTTATGAATTCATGCTTTATGAAATTAAATGAAGTTGAAGGCTATCTGAACTATCTTTCTGATTATTTAAATCTTCCATTATCTACAACAAGAGAAAGTTTGGATCATGCATATACTGATTATCATAATCAAGATTATGCACTTTGTCTTTTCAAGGCTATAAAATCTAAGGCAGATGCAGATTTGATTCTTTCATCACTATCAATAAAAAAGGATGATATAGAAAATCTTATTATTGAGAAAGAAAAGGTGGCAAAAAGATCTATATATGAAAGCATGGATAATGGTGTTTTCCCCATACTTGCATATAGTTATTATACTTATGCACAGACTTTAGCTCCTGATGATTATTATAGTTCACTTCTTTATTTCGAATATGCTTCGGCAATGAGCGATATCAGTATCTATTTTGAAAAAGAACAACAACTTCCTTCTTTTAAGTTCATGGTGTCTGAATCTGTTTATTTGGTTTTCTTTTTAGGTTTTTTCTTTGGTGCTTTTTTTAGCTATTTTGTAATTAAGCTTTTTTCTTTCAATAAGAAGCCTAGAAGGAAAAAGAATAGAAGATAATTTGTCATTTGATGAATTATATTGATTTAGATTAAAAACCCTGCAAATCTTGGCTCCGAAGAACCAAGACCCACAGGGAAAAAGAGGTGACTGTGATTGTATGCAAATAAAAGTCAGAACAAGTTGCGACCTCTATTTGTTATCACTTTAGAATAGCACTTCTTATATTTAAATATTTCGGTATTGTTAGCATTTTTAAATAGTAACAAAAATAGGTCGATTTTAAATATATATATTAATATCAGCACAATATGAGTATCAAGGACATAGAAAAAAAAGCAAGAAAAGAGATAAGATTAAAAAAACTCATAAGCAAAAATGAAACCCTTCTATTCTTAAAAAAACAAGATCCTGGTTCAATAGCAGTATTTCATATGCTAAAAAATATGCTAAAAGACCCAAGCTTACAATTTAAAACAATAGAAAAAATAAGAAATCCATTAAAAAATGAAAAATTAGTCCTAGGAATCTGTTTAGAAGAAGAAGCAAAAGATTATATGAAAGAATTCACTGAAGATAAAAAACCTAAAATAGAGAAAAATATAATAAAACCTTTCATAAGGATTAAATTAGAAGAAATAAAAAAATATTGTGATGCGAACAAGCTAAAATATGAACTGAAAAAAGATGAAGAATATGCGCTATCAAATTTTCTTGAAGAATTCCAAAAAAAACATCCACAAACATATCATTCAATAATAAAAACAAAAGAGATACTTGAATCAAATATAAAAATATAAAATGAGATCACGAAAAGCACTATTTATGATATTAGCATTATTTCTTATTTCATATATTTTCACAACTGAGGTACCAACAGACTTTCTAACAGGTAATTTTATATCAAAAACACCCGTTGAAAACAAACCTGAGATACAAATATATTTTTGTCCAAAAGAAGATTGTGTAACTCCTTTTGTTGAGCTTATCAAAAATTCAACAGATATAAAATGTGCTTTATACGATCTTGATATACCTCAAATAATAAATGCTCTAAAAGCTAAAAATGCGACAGTCTATATGGAAGAAGATAACAAGCTTGAAGAGTTTAATTTTGGATATAGTTCTGCATTAATGCACAACAAATTTTGTATATTTGACAATAATAAAATAATTACTGGGAGCATGAATCCAACAGCGAATGGAGCATACCTTAACAATAATAATTTGATAATAATCGAATCAGAATATCTTTCCAAAAACTATCTTGACGAATTCAATGAGATAAAAGATTCAATATATGGGAAAGGCGAAGAAGTAAAATATCCTAACTTAATATACAATTCAAAACTTATAGAAAATTATTTTTGTCCAGAGGATTCTTGTAAATCTCATGTTTTAGAAGAATTAAGCAAAGCAAATGAAAGCATATTATTCATGACTTTTAGCTTTACAGATAAAGATATAGCAGATGCATTGAGATCTAAAGAATCTCAAGGAATAGAAGTGAAAGGAGTCATGGAAGCAAAAAGAACAAATATGCAATACAATGTATACAATTATCTAATTGAAAATGATATGTCTGTCAATAAAGATGTTAATCCCTACAATCTTCATCATAAAGTATTCATTATAGATGAGAAAACCGTAATAACTGGTTCATACAATCCAACTGGGGCAGGAAATGAGAGAAATGATGAAAATATTCTAATAATTCATGATAATAAAATAGCAACAAAATATGTTGATGAATTCAATAGTCTTTATTATTAATATATCCGTCGATCTCCTTATTAAAATAACATTTTAATTAGAAACTTTAATCCAACAATAATTTTATAAACCACTTGATTTTCTAAAAATATATGGAAAAAGAATATGATGTATTTGCAACAGGAAATGCCTTGATGGATCTCATCTTAGATTCAGATGGATCTCATATAGATATGCTTAAGATGCATAAAGGTGGAATAATCTTTCTTGATGATGAAAATGCAAAAGTGACTATACCTAGAATACTTGATGAAAACCCTGCAATTCTTCCTGGGGGGGCTGCTGCAAATGTCATATCTATGCTAGCACATCTAGGCTCAAAAACCTTTTTTAGTGGAAAAGTAGGGAGTGATTATTTAGGAACTCAATATAAATCGATGCTTGAAAAAGAAGGAACAAAAACTTCGATAGCAATTGACGAAGTTCATACAGGAACCGCAATAACAATAATAACTCCTGATAGAGAAAGAAGCTTCGCAGTATATCTTGGTTCAGCACCAAGGATAAGCAAGGATGATATAGATTTTGATTCAATAATAAAAAGCAAGATAGTACATATTGAAGGATTTCAATTCTATGATAAAAATCTTAGAAATCTAATGATCGAAATTGCTAAAACAGCAAAGAAAAATGATTGCTTGATAAGTTTCGATCTATCAAGTTTTGACCTTGTAAAACAATATAAAAAAGAAGTAGAAGAATTTATTGTTGAATATGTAGATGTATTATTTGCAAATGAAATAGAATCAGAAAGTTTCACAGGTAAAAATCCTGATGAATCTGTAGAGATGCTATCTAAGCTAGCTGATGTAGCAATAGTAAAAATAGGAGAAGAAGGATCACTTATAAAATCAAAAGGAGAATTTTATAAGATAAAATCACATCCTGTTGAAGTTGTTGATACAAATGGTGCTGGTGACGCTTATGCTGGTGCATTTCTTCACGCATATATACAAGATAAACCTATCTTGGAATGTGGAAATCTCGCTTCATATGCTGCATCAAAAGTCGTAAGCATAAAAGGAGCAAGATTACAAACTTCTTTAAAACAAGAAATCTTGAGCATATTAAATTAAAAAAAGAAGTATTAGGTGCTATGGGGGTCTTTAAATCCTTGAACTCTATGGAATTCTGAAGATTGATTAGTATAAGTATTCATATTCATCTGAGATTTTAGGAATTCTTCCATATCTTTTGATCTTTTTTTCATCTCGTCCTTATATCCTTCATAGAGGTAATGGAACCATCTATTGAAAAAAAGGTTAGAAAATTGATTTATTAACCTGCTTTTTTTTAGCATATCCTTATTGACAAGCATATAACTATCACATTTAATCTCGACTTCGGCTTTTTGTATTTTTATCTTTTTACCATCAATAACTTTTTGTTTATCATTACATCCAAGCACGAGCCAATTGATTACAAACTTTTGCATGACATTTGAATTAGAAGTCTTATTATATGCTCTCCATCTAATTCTATATTCTCTACTTCCATTTGGATGAAATTTTTCATCATAAAATGTTTCATATCTTTCACCGCCCCAAATGTCAAAATAATCTTTATCTTCTAAAAATTGATAGAAAGCTCGATAAAAATTTTTAAGATGAACTTCTTGCTCTATCTTAAATTCCCAATTATCTTCTTTTTTGCTTTCAAAATTCTTTGCTGGGCCAATCTTTTCTTTTCCCATTATCTACCTCTTTAAGCTATTATAGTATTTGCTTCTATTTAAATTATACTAAAAATCAAATAGATAAAGCTTTTAAATATTGTATGAATTTAAAAAATTATGATTATAGAAGTTGTAGGAAAAGCCTTATGTTGTTTTAAAAATACAACAAAGGTTTCCCTCCAAAGTATTTAAAATGATTATAGGAGTTGTAGGAAAACCAAGTGTAGGAAAAAGCACGTTCTTCAAAGCATGCACATTAGCAGATGTAGAAATAGCAAACTATCCTTTCACAACTATAAAACCAAATCACGCAATAGGCTTCGTAAAAGTTGATCCCTGCAGTGATAAAGAATTAGGCAAGCAATGCAATCCAAGAGAAGGATACTGTATAAATCATAAAAGATTTGTACCAGTAGAGATGATAGATGTAGCAGGCCTTGTTCCAGGAGCAAGCGAAGGAGCTGGAATGGGAAACCAATTTTTAGATGACTTAAGACAAGCAGACGTATTGGTTCATGTTATAGATGTAAGTGGTAGCACAAATGAGAAAGGTGAACCAGTTGAACCACTTAGCTATGATCCAGCAAATGATATAAGGTTTCTAGAAACTGAGCTTGATAACTGGTATTTTGGAATATTCAAGAAAGTTTGGGAGAAATTCGCAAGACAGATCCAGCAAGAGCATGCAGATGTTAATAAAGCCATTGCAAAGCAATTTTCAGGGCTTAGAGTAACTGAAGATATGGTACAAGATGGAGTAAATAAAATAGGTCTTGATGAATTAAAAGTATCCTCTTGGGAAGAATCAAAACTTAAAGAACTTGTGAAATATTTAAGGCAGCAGACAAAACCTATGATTATAGCAGCAAATAAGATAGATGTTCCAAAAGCAGATGAAAATTATAAAAAACTAAAACAAGAATTTCCAGAACTTTTGATAATTCCAACAAGTGCTGAAAGTGAATTAGCATTAAAGGAAGCCGCAAAACATGGTCTTTTAGAATATGTCCCTGGTGAAAACGAATTTAGTATATCTGATGATTCTAAACTTAATGATAAACAAAAAAATGCATTAACCTATATACAGAAAAATATACTTGGAGTTTTTAATAGCACAGGAGTACAAGAAGTTTTAGATAAAGCAACTTTTGATCTTTTGGAGTATATTCCAATATATCCTGGAGGTGTTGGAAAACTTACCGATCAATATGGGAATGTGATGCCAGATTGTTTTTTGATGCCGAAAGGAACAACCGCGCTTGATTTTGCATATAGGTTACATACTGATTTTGGCAAAAATTTTGTTAAAGCGATAAATGTTAAGACAAAAATGCCCATAAACAAGGACGTCCCCTTGAGTTTTGGAGACGTCATTGAAATCATGTCTTCAAAGTGAGACAGAGTTTTAGACGATTTCTCGTAAATAAATCATTTTGACCTATTTTTTCTTTGTGCCTTTACCTTTGCCTTTTGCAGCTGCCATTTTGGCCTCCATCCAATCGATATACAATTAGATTCGTTTTTTTATATTCACAGATTTATATATTTTTGCAAAAAGTATAAAAGTCTAAAGTGTTTTACAGGTGAAAATGAGCAAAAATATTGACATAAATGCAATCAAGGCATTATTTTTTCAAAGCGTGAGATTGAAATCTCATGAAAGCTGTCTTATACTTACAGATACTGAGATGATAGAAGTCGCAAGACCTTTCTATGATTATGTTAAGAACATAATAGATGATGCATCATTTCATATAATGCAACCAACCAATAAACATGGTGATGAACCTGAACCTGAAGCAGCAAAACTATTGAAGGAAAATGATATATCTATAATGATAACAAAATATTCACTATCACACACTAAAGCAAGAAGAAATGCAACAGAGAATGGTGCAAGAATAGTTTCCATGCCAGGAATCCTTATAGAGACTATAAACAGATGCATAGATATAGATTATGATGAATTACATGATACAAACATGAAGCTTCATGAAACATTATATGATAGTAAGAAAGTTAAGGTAACAACAGATCTTGGCACGGATATGGAATTTAAGGTTAGGCATGTCATGGGAAGAAATGGTGGATATCGTGACAAACCTGGGATGTGGGGAAATCTTCCAGCAGGAGAAATACCAAGTGGAATAATAAATGCTAACGGCAAGCTTGTAATAGATGGATCCTTTCCAGGTCTTGGAAAACTAGAATCTCCATTAACAATAGAAGTAAAAGATAACTATGCAGTAAAGATTGAAGGAGAAAGAAGCGATGAAGTAAAAAAAATGCTTGATTCTGAAGGTCCAAATGCTTATCTTTTAGCAGAATTTGGTGTTGGAACAAATCCTAAAGCAACTATTACAGGAAGTATATTAGAAGATGAAAAAGTTCTTGGAACCGTGCATTTCGCTCTTGGAAATGATATAAGCTATGGTGGAACAAACAAGGTTTCTATCCATGTCGATGGAGTCATAAAAGAACCCAATGTCTTTGTAGACGATAAACAAATAATGAAAAAAGGAAAACTGTTAATTTAAACTTTCAAGATATATTGATCTATCTTTTTCTTTGCTTCTTCACGTTTCTTTTGATGTTCACTTAAGAAACCATTTAATTTTTCAATCAATATTGCTTTCAATTCTCCACTAAGAAGCTTACCGCTCTTATAATCGTCATAAATTTGTTTAAGTTTAGCATCATCTTCTTCAAAAAAAGTAAGCCATTGATAACTAACGTCAATATCTGGGTTCCCACCAAGTTTCCGATGATCTTCAACCGTGACTTGACCACCACTAAATGCATATTTATTTATCTTTTTCTTAACAGTTTTAGCGTCATCAGTAGTAAATACAGTTGTTGTACTAGCAGCACTACTACTCATCTTACCATCCTCACTCATACCACCAAGACCTGGTAAAAATCTACATTGTATGCTTGCAGGTTTATAATGGCCTAATTTAGGAATAACATCACGACTAACCCTAAAATGAGGATCTTGATCTATTGCGTGAGGAATAAGACAAGGAATCTCTTTTTTAGCTAGAACGCTAGGTAAAAATGCTGGAACTGCTTGCATAGCCGTATAAAAAATAGCTCCAAGATTAGTGTCATTCTCAAAACCAAAAGCACCTTTTGCTGTGCTAAAAGTTATATGTTTTGCAACTTTACAGGCTTCTTTATACATCAGATCAGCATGTTTTGTATCTATCAAGAACTTTGTCTTTTTAGGATCAAAATCTAATGCTATAACATCAAGCATGTTTTCATAAAGATGCTTTTCAACCTCTTCAAAAGTAAGATCTTTTTTGAAAAGAACCTTTTCTTCATCAGGAAACTGGAACAATAATTCCACATCAAACTTATCTTGTAACCATTTGGTAAAAAGCCAAGGCACAAGATGGCCTAAATGAGTATCTCCACTAGGTGCTCTACCTGTATATAAGAAGAACTTATTTCCTTTTTCATATTCATCTAAAATAAATTTCATATCTCTATGCGCAAAGAAAATATTACGTCTGATCATATGATGAACTTCACCAGCATGTTTTTCGATTCTTTTAATTAGGTTTTCATCTAATTTTTCTACACCAAAATCTTTTATGAGCTTGTCATAATCAATGTTTCCTTTGACTTCCCAAGGTGTTACAGTTACCATAATCACTATAAAATCTTGTTTATTAATAAATCCTTCGTCATTCAAGTCGAAATGTTTAAATATAAAATGACCATTCATTAAAATATGTTTAAGACAGTGGTCGTAGTTGTGGTGGGATAACCACGCTCATTGACAACTTATTTCTAATAATTATTTGAGGCAGATAAGATAAAATGGAAAAAGAGTTACCCAAGAGATATGATGCTCATGAGAGCGAAAAGAAATGGCAGAAATACTGGGAAGAGAAAGGAACATATAAATTCAATGAAGATTAAAAAAAAGAAGTCTATAGTATAGATACTCCTCCTCCAACGATGAGTGGAAGGATGCATATAGGACACGCATTTAGTTTTTCCCAACAGGATTTTATCGCAAGATACAAACGAATGAAAGGTTTTGAAGTCTTCTATCCTTTTGGTACAGATGATAATGGTCTTCCAACAATAAAACTTGTCCAAAAAGAATTAAAGCTTGATGTTAAGAAAATGAGTCGTGCTGAAGAGATAAAAGTTTGCCTTGATTATGTAAATGAACATAGAGCTGAATTCATTCAGGATTGGAAAGATCTTGGAATGAGTTGTGATTTCGATTATACCTATTCAACCATTGATGAGGATAGTAGAAGATTAAGCCAAAGAACATTCATAGACTTATACAATAAAGGATTGATAAAACGAAGAAAAGGACCGATCATGTGGGACAGAGTATTCCAATCAGCAATTGCTCAAGCAGAACTTGAAGATGAGACAAGAAAAGCATATCTGAATTATGTGAAAGCAAAAATTGAAGGTTCAGTTAATACTTATGTCATATATGCGACTACAAGACCTGAACTTTGTTTTGCAGTAGTTGGGATGAGTGTTGAAGATTCGGGCGAATATGTAAAACTAAAAGTAGGAGATGAATATTGGATCACTGGAAAAGCAACATACGAAGAAAAATTCAAAGATTTTGAATATGAAATCGTTGAAGAACTAAAAGGACAAAATCTTATCGGTGAAAAAGTAAAGATTCCTTCAGTTGATAAAGTTGTGGAGATTTCTCATGATGTAGCCGTAAAAGCCGATTTTGGTACGGGAATAGCATATTTTTGCACATATGGCGGTGCAGAGGATATTGAATGGGTGTCACGTCATAAAGCAACACCTGTAGAACTTATAGATAAGGCAGGAAGATTAAATAATCTTGGCGGAGATTATGAAGGAAAGCTTGCTGAAGAAGCAAGAAAAGACATAATAATTTCTATGAAAGAAACTGGTGATATAATATTCAATGAGAAAAAAGAGCAAGTAGTCAACGTATCTGAAAGAAACCAGGTAGAGGTTGAATATATAGTTTCATACCAATGGTATGTTGAGTATCTTGATAAAAAGGAATATCTTTTTGAGATGGCAAATAAATTCAACTGGTACCCGACACATATGAAGATCAGGCTTGAGAATTGGATAAAAGGATTGAACTGGGATTGGGGTTTTAGTAGGCAAAGAAATTATGGGATTCCAATACCTGTATGGTATGATAAGGAAGGTAATGAATATCTCCCAGATGTAGATCAATTACCTATAGATCCTGTTGTAGATAGACCTAATTCTGCACCAAAAGATCTGGAATTGATACCTGAAACAGATACAATGGACACTTGGTTTACAAGCGGTTCAAGTCCGGAGCTTCCTCTTGTTTATGTCAAAAATGAAGATATGAGAAAAAAATTGTTTCCTATGGATCTTAGGCCTCAAGCTCATGATATCATAAACTTCTGGTTATTCTATACGATGTCAAAAAATAATTTGTTATATGATGCCAATCCTTTCAAGGATGTTGCGATAAGTGGTTTTGCTCTTGACCCTCATGGAAAAAAGATGAGCAAGAGCAAAGTAAATGTTGTTGATCCTAGGGAGATGCACGATAAATATAATAGTGATGCTATAAGATATTGGGCTGCAGGTTCAAAATTGGGCGAAGATATGCCCTTCCAGGAAAAAGACCTTGTAACTGCAAACAAGACAACAACAAAGATGTGGAACGCTACTAAATTTGCGATAATGCAGCTTGATGGGTATAAACCAGAAGGAGATGCTCCAAAGCTGGAAATAATTGATGCTTGGCTAATATCAAAACTTAATAAGGTTATAGATACTGCAACAAAAAGTTTCGATAAATATGAATATAGTAAAGCTAAATCTGAGGTTGAGCTTTTCTTTTGGCAAGACTTGTGTGATAATTATCTTGAGATAGTCAAAGATAGGATGTATAATCCTGATGAGTGGGGAAAAGAAAAAGTTGAAAGTGGGAAATATTCATTATATACTGCGTTTTCAAATGTGATAAAGCTTTTCGCACCCTTTATGCCTTACATAACTGAAGAAGTTTATCAATTATATTTTGCAGATATTGAAGGTATTGATTCAGTCCATCGTGCACAATGGCCTATTTCAGGAAGTATAAATGATGGTGCTATCAAAGCAGGAGACCTTCTTGTGGAAGTGTTAGCTGAAGCAAGAAAATACAAGAGTCAAAAAGGTCTGAGCTTGAAAGTAGATATATCTAAAGCAGTGATAAAGACTAGCTTGGAAAATATTGAATTTATAAAATTTGTAATAGAAGATCTGAAAAGTGCAAGTAAGATACAAGAGATCGTCTTTGAAGAAAAAGAGGGTTTTAATGTTGAAATATGTGATTGATATCGTTCAACATTTTATTTTTTAGTTTTATTTTATTTTTAACAGAATTAAAAACATTTATAAACCATTCATCACCCTTACTTATAATTGATGAAGAGGTTTTTTACAGGAATAATAGCAGGGAACTTGATAGGTCTGATATTGATTTCAGGTCTTGTTTACTATGGTTTTCTAGATTTTAGATTGATCGATGTATATGCAGAACCAGAACCATTAGGAGTATCTCAATTCTTGATGAGTAGGGAAACAGCCGATTTGCTTAATAGCTATTATGGTTCTTATGATAATGAATTTTCTGTATGTGTGGATGTAAAGCAATTGAACACTTTTGATAAAGAGGGAAACATGTTAGAATTGGAGTACCTTGTTGATGGGTTTGTAGGTGAACCTTCTATTCAAGGCTTTGATTATTCATTTAGTGATATGTGTGAATATGGTGTTTTGCATAGTCATCCTATGGGAACTTCTTTTTTCTCGCTTGCTGATATAAATGCTTTTAAGAACAGGATAAAAGAAGGAGAAATCGTTTCAATTGTTATGTATGGTGAGGATGATTTTGCATATATAACTCGGAATTATTTTGAAGAGCAAAAAATTATAATAATCAATGCTTAGTGCTTTGTAACTTCTAATAAGTAATAACAATAGAAAACTTTATAAAATAATAATTTTTTCTTTATCTTATGAAAAAATATAGGCATAAGTCACCTTTCAAGAAAAATTTAGAATTGGCAAGACAATATTTGATTCCTCAAAAATTACCTAGTGGAAACTTTCTAATGCCTGATCATGATAAAGCAATGGAATACATTTCAAAAGCAAGAGCTCATAAACCTAATTCTATTTATTCTGTTCAGGAAATAGAAACTATTGTTTCTGAAGAAAAAATTGATTATCTTCAGACATATTATAGGACTACGGGTGGAGGAAATCAGCATAGAACAACAATGAGAAGGCCTGTACAACCAACATATGTAAAAGGGAAAACTATTCTAAGAAAGGCAGCTAAAAAGGATAATCTCATTGAAGAACAAAGTTTAGGTTCTATTGCAGATATAGTTTCTCCTAAAGTAAAAGAGAAATTATTTGAAAGAATGGTATGACTTATTATATCTTCTCAAATTCAAATTTGCCATCATTTGTATCTTTTACAACATAACCTTTTTCTTTCAATTCATCACGGATTTTATCAGCAGTACTCCAATCTTTATTATCTCTAGCAACCTTTCTTTTCTTTGCAAGTTCAATAATGTCATTTGAGACTTCAATCTTTTCCTTTTTCATATTCTTGAAGCCAAGTCCAAGAACCTTATCAAAATCATAAAGAAGATCAAGCTTATCCTTATTTGATAATTCTTTATCTTTAATTATATTCTGGACGAGAGCCATTGCTTTAGGCATGTTAAGATCATCACTTATTGAATTGATAAAATTAGTTTCATAATTTGTTTTAGTTTCAATATTGGTTTCAACATTGTTTTTTGAATCTTTCAGATCAATAATTTTCTTTTTTAGATTCTCAAAACCATTCTTTGCAGCGTCTAACGCATCAAAACTAAAATGAAGCTGCTGCCTATAGTGAGCATTGAGACAAAAAAACCTATAATGTAAAGGATTAAAACCTTTATCTATCAAAGTTTTTAATCGTAAGAAATCTCCACTACTTTTGCTCATCTTATCCTTATCAACAACAAGAAATTCTCCATGAACCCAATACTTAACCCAGGGTTTCTTCCCAAATGCGCATTCGCTTTGAGCAATCTCATTAGTATGATGGACAGGTATATGATCAATACCTCCTGTGTGAATATCAAATTGGTTTCCCAAATATTTACTGCTCATAGCGCTACATTCAATATGCCAACCAGGATAACCTTTACCCCAAGGGCTGTCCCATTTCATTTCTTGATCATCAAATTTGCTTTTAGTAAACCATAATACAAAATCACTAGGATTTCTTTTGCCTGAGTCCTCATCAACTCTTGCACCACTTTTCAATTGATCAATATCAAGATTACCAAGATTACTATAATCAGCAAATTTGCTTGTATCAAAATAAACATTCCCTTCAGAAATATATGCATAATCTTTATCTATCAAGGTTTGAGTAATCTCTTGCATCTTATCAATATTGTCAGTTGCTTTAGGGATCACATCAGGAATCTCAATATTTAGCTTTTTCATATCATCCATGAAAGCATCAGTATAATATTTTGCAATCTGCCAAACAGTCTTTTTTTCACGTTTAGCACCTTTCAGCATCTTATCCTCACCTTCATCAGCATCAGAAGTAAGATGGCCAACATCTGTAATGTTCATTACATGTGTCAAATCATATCTTAGATATTTCAATGTTTTTCTAAGGATATCATTAAAAATATAAGTTCTAAGATTTCCTATATGTGCATAATTGTAAACCGTGGGACCACAACTATACATTCCTACCTTATTATTTTTCAAGGGTGCAAATTCTTCCTTTTTTCTTGATAAAGTATTATATAATCTCAAACTCATGACTTAAATAAATCTTAGATGATATATAAAACTATTCTAACTTAATATTGATTCAGATTATTAATATATTCAAACATTTATATTATATTTTTTAATGAAAATATTTATAAACAATAACAGCACATAAACTATAGAGGTGAATTTTTTTTGAAGCTTAGAAATATGATGCTTATGGGTGCAGGATTGATATCTATCATGATGCTTTTAATGGGTTTACTTGGGATAAGTAGTATAATAGGCATAACCGATAGATATGACGATGCTTTTTTTCATGTTTCTGAATCACAATTTCTTCTACAAAACATAAACCATCATTATGAAGGTATGGAACAGATAGAAGATCAATTATTGGGTGAAGAAAAATTTAATGGGGAAACTGATTGGACAAATTGTGAATTTGGAAAATGGTATTATTCATTAATAAAATCAGAGGAGTTTAATGAATTAAGCATTGAAAAGCAGAAGCTCTTAAAAGAACTAGAAGAACCTCACATGAATCTGCATGTATATGCAAAAGAAATAAGTGATTCTTATGGAGATAATGAAAAAGGTCTTGATATATTTGAAAATAAGCTTTCACCAACTTTTGATAGATATATTGAATTATTTGAAGCTGTAAATGAATTGAATGCAAAAGAGTGGCAAGAAGCATATAACACAGCTCAATCAAAAAAGAATTATCTTGTTAATCTAGCATTGTTTTTTGTTATAGCTGTATCTCTTTTAGCAGCAGGGATAGCTATATTTTTCTCTCAAATATTGACTAAGCCAATAATTTCTTTAGAAAATGTAGCTGATAGGCTTTCAGAGGGAGATCTTACAGTAACTTTTGATAATGAATTATTATCTCAAAAAAATGAGCTTGGTTCACTAGCCTATTCTTTTAGCAAGATGGTTGAGAACATATCACAGATGATATCTACCATATCACAAAATGCTAGAGCAACTGCCGATGCATCATTAAACGCAAAAAATAATTCAGAACAGGTAAAATCAAACACTGAACAGGTATCTATGGCGGTACAAGATATTGCTAAAGGAAGCCAGGATTTAACCTTATCAGCAAACAATGTTCAAAACGAAACAAGAAATTTGATAAGTTCAATAAAAAACATTTCAGATAAGGCTGGAAATTCATCTCAGTTCGCATCAAAAGTAAATGAAACAGCAAATAAAGGAGGGGAATCCGCTAAGCTTGCAGGTGAAAAAATATCTTCAATAAGTAAAAATGTTAATGAAAATATAAATCTCATCAGTAATCTTTCAAATCAAACTCAAGAGATTAATAAGATAGTTGAAGTGATAAATACTATTTCTGAGCAGACAAATCTTCTTGCACTTAATGCAGCAATCGAAGCGGCTCGAGCTGGTGAAGCAGGAAAAGGTTTTGCAGTTGTAGCTGATGAAGTTAGAAAACTTGCTGAAGAATCTCAAAAAGCAACAAAACAGATCGAAGAGATGATAACAGATATAACAACCAAAATGGAAAATGTGAATAATTCCATGCAAAAAGGTGGTTCAGAAGTTGAGGAAGGAACTGTTATAATAAATCAAGCCCTTAGCTCATTAGAAGAGATAGGCAATAGTATAAGTGATATAGTAAATCAAGTTTCTGAGATAAATTCTGCAACACAAGAACAGATGGCAAGCAGTGAAATGGTCGAAAAGGCAGTAGAAAACATGAGTTCTTTTGCAGAGGAAAGTGCTGCATCAAGCGAAACAGTAAGTGCTAATATTGAAGAGATAAGTGCATCTATGGATAAGGTTGCAAATGATTCATTAAGCCTAACTCAAAACGCTAAAGAACTTCAAGAGATGGTAAATAGATTCAAGTTCAATCAATAAATTAAGTATTTACTTATTTTTTTTCTGGATTTCTCGAATTATCAATAGTTCTTCAGGATTATAATCAAAAAAATTCATTCTAATTCCTTGTCCAATCACATTCATAATCTTGAATTTGAAAAGATAAGATGAAGCAAAGCAAATCATAGATGCAATAAGAATCCAAGTATATAATTTAAGGCTAATATAACCTGCAAACTGTTCGATATTACTAAAGAAAGATAAAGGTATGATCGCAAGACAGATAACAAATCCTAATTTGAAAAATATTCCATTGATGTGCTGGTTTATCCTGATTGATAAAATATCTTTCAACAATATATCTTGATATTCCTCAACAAATATGTGTTTTAGCTTTGAGAAGAAATCAGTACCATGCTTGATAACTCTTTTATTTGTGACAATAAGATCATTTTTTTTGTATAGTATCTTCTCTTCATGCATGAGAAGATCTTCAGAAATCTCTTTAACCTCTTTTTCTTTTTTAACCATAAAAAGAATCATATGAAAAACGAATATAAAAGGTTTACTAATTTAATTTAATCAATTTCAAATATAATTCATTCATCAAGATGCTTTTTTCTCAATTCATACATTACAACTGTAGGTAAATAAAAAGTTATATCTGCAATTATCTTACCTATAACAATTCCTAATGCTAAATTTCCAAGAACAACTGGAAAAAACCACATAGTAAATGGTCTTATAATGAAACTATCAAGAAATTCACCAGGGCCGAATTCAACAAAAAGATTTCTTGCAGTTTTAAAAAAGCTTTTCCAACCATATTTTATTTTATGGTCCTTATGTTTTTTCAAGCTTTTTTTCATATCTGAATATATTATTCTTCCATAATAACCAGTATTATCTCCCCAAGTACCAGCAAATGCTGAAACAATCAGATTTCCTGTAAAGAAATAAGCAATATATGCAAAACTAATGCTAAATATGCTAGCCATAATTTCAGCAGGAAGATATCTTTTTATCCAATCTTTTACTTTATCTTTCATAACTAATGGAAATTTTATCCCATTTATAAAAACCTACTAATTCAATCAATCTTAAACATGATTTAAAATATACCAAACTTTTAAAAATAAAACATGCTTTCTAAAAAGCATGATTTTCAAGAAAAGAGACCAAAGCTAATCACTTTTTCTTAAATTATAGGTTATAGGCTCTTAAAAAAATCAAATATAAATCATTTTTTATTTATTATTCAACAAATATCAAATAAAAACAATTGAGGTTCAAAATGTCAAAAGAAAAAAATCAAGATAAAAAATTATATTATCAAGTAAAAAAATCAACAGACCTATCAAACTTACCAGAAATCAAAGGATATGATTTCGAGAATCAATTCGATTTCAATGATTTTCTTGAATCATTTAGCACAACAGGAATACAAGCAACAAATCTTGGTGAAGCAGTACACATAATCAGGGCCATGATAAGAGAAGATGCTAAAATATATCTTTCCTTCACTAGCAACATGATATCAAGCGGAGTAAGAGAGATAATCAAGTATCTTGTAAAGCAAAAAAAAGTTCATATATTAAGCACAGCTGCAGGAGGTGTAGAAGAAGATGTCATCAAATCAAGAAGTCCGTTTAGGCTTGGAAATTTTGAAACTTCTGGAAAAACCTTGTTTGATGCAGGTGTTGGAAGGATAGGAAATATATTCGGAACAAATGAGCAATACTCTTATTTTGAATTCTTTATGAGAAAAGCATTTGACAGATTAAGGGAAGAAAAAGAAAAAGAAGGCATTACTATAGTTTCACCAAGTCAAATAATAAAGATGTTCGGTAAGATATTAGAAGAAGAAAAAGATTATGACCATGAATCAAGCTATATCTATTGGGCATACAAGAATGATATCTCTGTCTACTGTCCTGGAATAGTTGATGGTGCGATAGGAGATATGCTTTATTTCTACAAGAAAACTCATAAAGGTTTCACAATCGATCCAACACTTGATCATGAAAAGATAATAGATGAAACTATGAATTCTTCAAAAACAGGAGCTATTGTTCTTGGAGGGGGCATTTCAAAACATTACATACTAAATGCGAATATATTCAAGGAAGGTTTTGATTACGCAGTCTATATATCAACAGCGACACCTTATGACGGAAGTGATAGCGGTGGAAATGAGGAAGAAGCAAAAACTTGGGCAAAGATAAAGATAGATGCACCTCACACAAAAGTGTATTGTGATGCAAGTATCGCATTTCCTTTAATTGTAGCAGGTACTTTTATTAAAATTAAGGATAAGAATTAAAAAGGATATCAAAATCCTAAAATATGTGAAAAATATGAATAAGATAGAGATATATGATACAACCCTTAGGGATGGAACACAAAGCCCTGACGTGAATCTAACATTACATGACAAGATAGAATTTGTCAAATCATTAGATGAATTTGGAGTTGACTACATAGAGCTTGGATGGCCCGGAAGTAATCTAAAAGATATGGAAACATTCCTTAAAGTATCAGAACTTGATTTAAAAAATTCTAAGATAAGCGCTTTTGGAAGCACAAGAAGAAAAAACATCAAAGCAGAAGAAGATTCTAATTTGAAAGCAATAATTGAATCAAAAGCAAAAGTATCAAGCATATTTGGGAAAAGCTGGGATGATCATGTCATAAAACAACTAAAATGTTCTCTTGATGATAATCTCATTTCAATAGAAGAAAGTATAAGATTTTTAACTGATAAAGGAATAGAAGTATTTTTTGATGCAGAACATTTCTTTGACGGATTCAAAAATAACAAAGAATATGCATTAAAAACATTGAAAGCAGCATATGATGGTGGTGCGAAATGCTTAGTATTATGTGATACTAATGGTGGAACAAGTGTTAGGGATACAGACATGATCCTTGATGAGGTTAATTTATTTTTAAAATCTGAAAAATTAAATATAGGGCTTGGTGTTCATATACATAATGATAGTGGTTTAGCAGTTTCAAACAGCATAATATCTGTAGATAAAGGAGTAAAGCATATACAAGGAACACTAAATGGTTTTGGTGAACGTTGTGGAAACGCAGATCTCTGTCAGATAATACCCAACCTTATGATAAAGAAACAATATGAAACTAATGTGAAACTATCAAGCTTGAAAAGCATAAGCGATCTAGCATACACATTATCAAACAATAAACCAATAAGAAACCAGCCTTTCGTGGGTGATAATTCTTTTGCCCATAAAGGAGGTATTCATGTTGATGCAATAAGCAAAGGTGCAAGCTATGAGCATATAGATCCTTCTTTAGTAGGAAATAAAAGAAGTATAATTCTTTCAGACTTAAGCGGTAAAGCAAACATAATTGAAGTTCTAAAAGGGTTTAATTTAGATGATATTGATAAGAATGACAAGAGAATAGTTGATATGCTAAAAAAAGTTGAAAATATGGAGAAAAAAGGATATGATATAGGGGATATCGATGCAGAAAAATTTCTTTTGATGAAACAATTCTTTGATTCAGATAAAGATTTTTTTATTCTTGATTCTTGGAGGATAATATCCTCTTATGAAAAAGGTATTGAGAAAAGTGATTGTCTAGTAATCGGTAGTATAAATGGCAAGAAATGTGAAGTGGTAGCACCTATATTGGGTGGTCCAGTTGATGCAGCATATAACGCTATGAAAAAATTCTTAGCAACATCCTACAAGAATCTTGATTGTATACATCTAGTTAATTACAAGGTTCGTATAGCTGAAGATAAAGGAGAATCATCAACGGTAAGAGTATTCATAGAATTTGCATGTGGAAACAGATCATTTGCAACTGTAGGTGTAAATTCCAATATACTAGTTGCAAGCTTTGAAGCGATCGAAAAAGCATTCAAATATTATCTTTTTCAAGAACACGATCAATATCTTTAATCAATCTCGATTCAAAATCTGTATTTGTTTCCCCTTCAATCTTATTATCAGCCAGAACTTTCATCAAAGATAATAATTCTTCTTTTCTTATTAATTCATTTTCATGCTTGAATTCTTCAATATGCTCATCTATCAATCTTTCCTCGATATTATCTACATTATCTTCATCGATTCTAATATCTTCAAATCTCTCATCAGATAGTAATGAAGTATTTCTCATCACAAAATATGCAGCTTTTGAATAGCATTCTTTTACTATCTTATTGAAATCAATATCCTGAACTTTAGAATGGACAAGCTTACCTTTAAATCGAAGAAGTACAATGTTGTTATATAATTCACTATTTGAAATCTTTTCCAAAACTTCAATTTCAACTTGTTTTGCTTGTTTCATATCGCAGTTAATAGTGATTGAAGTAACTTTTTTTGATGGAATCATTATTGATTCAACTTTACCATTATCAAATATGGAAAAGCTACCTTGCTTCAATTCTTCAAGTTCCCTAAAATTATTAGGATATGTTGGGCCGGGATATACAACATTCGAATAATTGTTTATATTCCTATTTTCAATTATGTGAACATGACCTCCTGCATAATAATCAAAACCTTTTGGAAGTATGGATATTGGTTCAGCACTCATCTTTTCAAGGCTTTTAGGTTTCAATTCTTCAATTGCCGTATGGAACATAAATATCTTAAAGCCTTTTTCAGATTCAAGATTTTCTCTGTCAAGATCCTCATAATAGTTTCTTTCAAGACTACCTTTTTTTCCTAACATACCTGCTATCTTAGCATCTGTTTTTCTGTCAGTTGTAAATTTAAGCCTTAGCTTATTATCTTTTACTTCTCCTTTGACTATATTGAAAAGAAGTCCTGCTTCTTCTAGAACGTCAAGCATGGTTTTTCCACTGGGGCTAAAATCGTGGCTACCTGCAATAGCGTAAATAGGTATATTATTTTTCTGTAATTTTTTAAGGTTGCTTACAGCTATTTTCAATATGTCAATTCCAGGATGGCTCGTATTAAATAGGTCTCCTGAAAGAAGTAAAAAATCAACATTCTTATCGATAATAAAACTGATTGCTTTTTCAAAAGATTGGATAGAAAGTTCTCTCATCTTCTGGTCACGCCAACCTCCAAGATGGCAATCAGCAATATGTGCAAATCTCATTTCCTAAATGCTAAAACATTACTTCCTTTATCTCTTATTGAATGCTTAGATTTTAGATATTGCATGTCTACTTGTTGGTTACTTATCAACCAAGATTTTGAGAATTCAACAACTGCAATCTCTCTATTAATATCATTAAGAATTTCTTCCATTTCTTGTTTAAAATTGGAAGTATCTATTTTTTTATGTTTGAATTCTTTTTTATGTTTTCTCCAGACACGTTCTTCATCTTCCATAACTTTCTGTAGGGGAGTTAATGCAAAATCAGTATAATATCTAGCAGTAATTTCTTCTAATTCATCAAACCATTCTTCAAGTTTTGGCATTTTACTATTGATTGTATATTTTTCCCATTCTTCAGAAATTTGGGTTTTTATATTTTTTAATATTTTAAGAATTTCTTCTGCATATTCTAAATATTTCTTTATATCTTTAAGTTCTAGAACAATATCTTCTTCTGTATGTTTAAAATCTTTTTCTTGATTAGGTAAGCCCATAGTATTCACCAAAAAAAATTAAATTAATGTAATATATAAAATTAGTGAATTATACAAGTTTTAAATCTCTTACTTGTTCTTGAAAATAAACAGGTTCGGTTTTTTCAGAATAAAAACGATCAAAATTATCTAATCCATTTAGGATAACATGTCCTTGTTTTGCATATGTTTCAACAAATTGGTAAATTCGAGATCTACATTTATCCAATAAATCTTGATTAGGTTCTTGTGAATCATAAGGAATTTGGGTTGCAAATATTATTTTTTGCCTTTCTTTTATCTCTATATTCTCAAAATTTTTATTATCTATGCTTTCAGTAGAAATATTTAGCAATAATAATCTTCCAGATCTTATTTTTTTCTTGATGCTAATCAATTTTTCAGCATGTGTAGAAAGGTCATCAAGAGTTTCAAATTTTTGATTTGGATTCATTTAAATAAGAATACAATCAATATATATAAAACTAACTATTAACAAGTAGTTACATCAAGCAGCATTTTTTATCTCTTCTAATGCTTTTTGATATGCTTTTCTTCTTTGATTAAATTTGTTTATTTCATTTCTAGCATCTTGATTTTCAGCTTGAAGAAATGCTTTCATCCTAATTAAAATATCTTTTATATCTCTTAAAAGATTGGTGTGCTCTTGAAGTCTATGTCCATTATATTCTGGAACTTTATTAATATCTTTATATTTTTTTAGTGAAACATATTTTTGTTTTAGTTCTTCTAATTCTCTTTCTTCTTCTTCAATCAATTGTCTTATAGGTTTAAAATTTTGATTTCTATCAAAAAAATTTCTCTCAGTATCATCTAGAACTAATCTTGGTTTTATTAAATCAACACATTCATCACATATTGAATTGATTTTGTCTAATGCTATTTGTCCTTTAGTATTTAATTCATTAATTAATTTGAGAATAATATCATTTTTTTCATCAAGTTGAATTATAAGTCCTTCTTGTCTATGTGTATGTAATTTAAAATAATTGAATAGTTTTGTTACGAATGCATTTATGTCTTTGATGCTGTGTTCTCCTTCAACTAATCCTTTATGAAATGAATTAATAGCTCCTTTTGCTTGCTCTTTCTCATTTTTTTTACCAAAACCAAATAGACCCATCTTAAATTTTTACTCCAACAAAGCTTTTTTTATGATCATTAACAGGTTCTTTTTCCTTATTATACTTTTCTACTAACTCATTGAAATATGGAATCTTTACTGGCATCGCAAATTTACTGAAGTTTGAGGTTATTATAGCTTCACCTTTATCAAGACTAGCGATATTTCTGTTATCTTTGCTTAAGTCTTGACTAGCACTCTCTATTATAGCAAGCCTTTCAGGTGCCATTTCAATACCAAGAATTATCTTGGTGTTCATATTAGCAAGGATTTGTCTAGGGATTAGGCTTGGAAGCTGGGTTATAGCCATAAGCCCAACACCGAACTTTCTTCCTTCACGTGCAATAGTACTGAAAATATTGCTACCTTTTTCTAGAACTTCTTTTCCAAGAACACGTGGTGCTTCTTCAAGAACTATGCTGATGATAGGTTTTTTTTCACCTTTATCCTTAAATTTTTTATATCTTTTAAATATCTCATTTGCAATCATGCTTCCAACAAGAATCTCAAGAGATCCACTAAAACTGCTAGTATCAATAATAACAGTATTGCTGTTTTCTAGCTTATTACATATATTGCTTATAGTTGTTTTACCTGCGGTGATGTCAAATATTCCATTGCAAAAAAGCTCATTACCATCAAAATCAAGATCTAAAAGGTTCATGATTCTTCTTCTAACAACAGCAAGAGTTGCTTCATTGAAGCCGATCTTTAAAGGTTTTTCAAGAACAATAGATTCAATCCATTTAGAATTATAAGCTCTGTAATAAGCAGTCAATGCTTCTTTTTGAGGTCCACTCCAATCAATTACACCATTAAAATGTGAGGGCTTCAGATCTTCAATATTGATCTTTAAACTTATCCCACCAACAGGAGGTTCATTAGAGGTATAATATGTAACCTTATCTTTTGAAGGATGGTCTTTTAGACCTATCTCATTTCGCCCAAAATATTCATCGTGAGGATCTAACACTAGATGTCCAACATAATTTTTATCTATTGAATCAAAAAGAATACAAGAAGTAAGATTGCTTTTTCCACGACCCGTTGTTGCAGGTATCAACACGTGGTGACTAAAAACCTCTTTTCCATCAAGATAAACTGGAACCTCGATTTTTTTTGAACCACTTCTAAGATTCCCTAAAAAAATAGAATCTTTTGGTTTTTCAAGAAATTTCAAGTCTTCTTTTTCAATATCTCTCACTATAGAAAAAAATTTTGGGAGTGATTTGGATATATTACCTTTTTCAAGAGAGATAAGATTTTTTGCATAAGCTATGTTATAATTTCTAAGCTTTTCATCCATGAATTCAAAATCAGTATTCTCTTCTAATCTCATACCTGAAATCAATTCAATGTTTTGCTGACTTATTTGACTTCCAAATGAAAGGTCATAAACTTGTAATAAAAGCTTGGGATTGTCACAGACAAGCATTTCACCAATCTCAATATTTTCGTCGTTTTTTTGCCTGATTATAATCTCTCCAAAACTCCCTGAAATTACTTGCCCTTTATTCATATGAAATGCTAAACATAACAGATATATAAGCCTTATCCAATAGAAATAACATTAATCAGTTAAATAAGTGAAAATAATGCTTTTAGGCGGAAAAGAGGCGCAACCAAACCACCTAAAAGCCAATGCAGGGTATTATGATTTCTAAACTTTTCCGCAGCAGGCATTGAATGGCCTACCACTACCACAAACACAGAGCTTATCTAATTCCCAAAGCATATCATGATAATTTCTTTTTGTATTCTTATACAACGTTTTCTCCATAGTTCTCAACCTCTAATTCTTCAAGTATAGGGCTTTTACTAATTTCATCTTTATCGAATATCAAAAACATGGACTTATCATTATTCTTATCATAAACCATGAACATTAATCTGTTATTCATTTTAACCCCCCACTAAGAGTCTCTTAGCTCTAACTAATAAAATGGTAATTTATATATATATACTTATAGCATATAGGGTATATACCTTATATGCTTACTTTGAGTAAACGGTCTTTTAGTATATGTTTTTGCAATCAATTTATTAATAAAATCTATATTCTTGGTATTATGGCTTATGTAAAAGTATGTCTCTGTCAAAATAAAGAGATAGAATTAAGTTGTTTTGGGTGTTGTGGAAACAATTTCAAGTCAAATGAGGAAATAAAAAAAGATCTTGAAAAAAATACAAATGAATTTGCTTTATCAAAATCTTTGATTGAATTCATGAATCGAGGCAAAGAACTTCATGAAAGTGGGGTATGCAAGCATCTAATTATAAATGAAGAGGATCATAATAAGATTATTTGTCCAGGACACCCAAAGCAAAATGAAGGTAAAGAATATAGGCTTGGAGAATGTAATATACTTCACGAATGTAGAACAAGTTTTGAGTTTAAAGAGTGGCCAAAGCAAAAGCAAGCAAGATTTATCAAGTTCATAAAAGAAAAAAATATGGATTCAATCGAATTTTCTAAAAAAATAGATAATGGGGAATTATTAGAAGAATTTAATCTTAAACACGAGAACTGATTCGAAACCTTTAAAAGTAAACCCGAATTTCTGTTCTATATCAAACCATCACAGGTTTTAAAAATATTGTGAGAAAAAAATGGTAATAACAAACGACGTAAACAAGAATGATCTTGTCAAACAGGTAGCTAAAGAATTAAAAAATGTTTCTGAGGTTAAAGCACCTGAATGGGCTATCTTCGTAAAGACAGGATCACACAAGGAAAACCCTCCAGTTGAACAAGATTGGTGGTATACAAGAGCTGCAGCAGTTCTACTAAAAGTTCAAAAGATTGGACCAGTAGGAGTTGAGAAGCTAAGGACAGCATACGGTGGAAAAAAGAACCGAGGAGTAAGACCTGAAAAATTCGTAAGGGGATCAGGAAACATATTACGAAAAGTCCTACAGCAACTAGACGCGGCAGAATTAACAAAGAAAGTCGAAAAAGAACAAAGAAAAGGTAGGATTATAACTGCTAAAGGAGTATCATTTTTAGCAAAAGCAGCTTCATCAAATGCTAAACCAGCACCTGCTAAACCAGCAAAAGAAGCAAAACCAAAAGCTGAAAAAGAAGCTAAGCCAGCAAAGGAAGCAAAAGCTCCTAAAGAAGAAGCAAAAAACGAACCTGTAAAAGATGTTCCAAAGGGTGAATAAGAATGGCAACAAATAAGCACCCAAGCAGAAAACAAAGACTTGCAAAATTAAACCGACAGACAAAATGGGCTCCATTTTGGGTAATCCCAAAAAAGTTCGGAGTGGGTCGAAGAATCCATCCAGGCAGAGTTACAACAACTAAACGAAGCTGGAGAAGAACTAAGACAAAAGCATAGGTGTCAAAATGGTCATAAAAAGAAATTATAATATTCCGCTTAGAAAAGAGTTTCAAAAGGTAGCTTACTACAAGAAATCAAAAAAAGCGATAACTGCAGTAATTGATTTTTTGAAGAAACATATGAAGTCAGACAATATCAAAATAGGAAAACATCTAAATGAGAAAGTCTGGAAAAATGGTATCAGAAATCCTCCTCATCATGTTGAAATTGTTGCAATAAAAGATGATGAAGGCGTAGTTAAAGCAGAACTTGTAGGTTTTGAATCAGAAATCGAGCCAAAAGAAGAAAAAAAGGCAGAAAAGAAAACTGAATCAAAAGTTACAAAGACTGAAAAACCAGAGGAAACCTCTGAAACTCTTGAAGAAGCAGTAGCTGAAGAAAAGGTTGAAGATAAAGCTGAAACTAAAAAAGAAGCTCCAAAACCTAAAAAAGCACCTGCAAAGAAAAAAGAAGATTAAAAATCTTTTTTACTTTTTATTATTTTATACTTATTTTTTTAATAGAAAACTAAATTATTTTATGTTCTTGAAAGCACCATCAAGCGACATGAAAAAATTAGAATTTGAATTTGTAAATTCTTTTTCTTTACCATCAATTTTTAGCTTTATAGTTGACTTAAATCCTTTAGAATCATCCAATTCCAATGTCAAGTTTTCAAACTTTGGATTCTCATCACTAATTTTTCTAGTATAATTACCAATTATCTTTTTTGCAATGACCATAGAAGCATTATCCATATTCTTAAAACCTTCTAGAACTATCTTATCACCTAGCTTGATTGTTGCTTCATTTTCAGTCATTTCTATCACCTATTTTTAAGGTTTCACTATAATTAATAGCGAATTCTTTATTTAAATCTTTCGAATAACTCTTATAGACGAGAAAAATTTCTATAATTTCTATAAAAGCATTCAAAAATATTATAAATACAAGAAATTAGAATAAACTCATGCAATCATATACAATATTCTATGTTGGCCTGATCGCACTTATAATCTCCTCTGTAACAGACATAAAAAAAAGAGAAGTTCCAGATTATGTAAGTGTCGGATTAATTTTTTTTGGGCTTATATATGCCTCTTCGATATCTTTAATACTCCAATCTTTTGAGCCTCTACTAAATTCTCTTATTGGACTAGGAATGGGCTTTCTTATAGCAGCATTAATGTTCTATACAGGACAATGGGGTGGAGGAGATGCGAAAATGCTTATGGGGTTAGGAGCATTATTCGGAATGACGTTTAAACTAGATGATCTATTCATAAACTTAAACCTTTACATATTCCTTGCAGGTGCAATATATGGATTATTATGGAGTCTCTACTTATCTATTCGAAACTTTTCTAAATTCAAGAAAAGGTATAAGGAAATAAGAAAAAAACATATGAAAGAATCATACTTAATCCTGATCTTATCGGGAATCCTAATCATCTTATCAATAATTATTCCTTCATTGAAAATATATCTCTTAACACTTTCAATATTATCTATAACCACTTTTTATCTTTGGGTATCTATAAAATCAGTGGAAGATGTGACTATGATAAAAAAGCTAAAACCCTCACAATTGACTGAAGGGGATTGGATATCGGAAGATATCAAGATTGGTGGCAAAGTATTTCTAAAAGAAGGAAAAAAGATTACAAAAAAAGATATTGAAAAAATAAAAGAATATGAAGAAAAACATAATCCCTTAATACCCACTCGAAGAAAATACTTTTTTATTCCTATCTGGAAGGAAATCAAACTTTCAAATCTCAAAAAAAATGATGAGATAACACTTAATCTGATAGATTATGGAATATATCATAAGAAACTTAATGAGAAAGATTATGAGAATGCAAGGATATATTCAAGAATGAATCATTTCACTGAAATAAAAGTGAAAAGAAAAGATAAAACCCTAAAAGCCTTCCCTATAAGCTTGAAGGAAGGTGATATATTGATGGATTCCATAAAAAGCTCTGAATACTTTGTATGTGGTCCAAAAGATTTAGGCATAGAAAAATACCAGATAGAGCAGCTGAAAAAATTATATTCAAAAAAAGAGATAAAAGAAGTTATAGTAAAAGAAGGAATACCTTTTATTCCAAGTTTTTTCATAGCGTATCTGATGACTTTTTTTATGCCAAATATATTATTATGGATATCAAGTTTGGTTTAGTTGCTGATTAATGAATAGATATAATCATCATTATATATTCCATCTTTAAAAGAATTTTTCTTCAATATAGCTTCTTTTTCAAATCCGCATTTTTCAAGAAGTCCACAGCTATTTTCATTAAAAGTAAATACTTCTGCAAATATTTTTTTCAATTTCAATTCATTGAAAGCATAGTCGATAATTAATTTTAATGCTTTAGTCATTATACCTTTTCTTCTATAATCTTTACCAAGCCAATAACCAAGCTCTGCTTTATGATTATCTTTTATATCAATCAAGCTAATACTTCCAGCAACTTGACCATCTATATCAATAACTAAATGAATATTTTTAGTATTCTTTGTATAATTAAGCCAATCATTAGCATCTGTTTCAGTATAAGGATAAGGAATCAATTCAGTATTATCATAAATAATTTTATCATTTATATTTTTTATAAGAGAATCCTTATCAGTATGCTTAAATTCTCTTAATATAAATCCCTCTCCCTTAATTAATATCATAAAAAAAGTAATAAGAAAATAATATATAAATTATTTGATTAAATTTTATCAAAGAAGATCTTGACTTCTTCACCTTTAATATTTGCTTCGCTTGAATTACTTCCTGTTCCTTCAAAAGCTAATTCTTTAACACCACATTTGACCTTTATGTCATCAGCAAACATTTCAAGAGACTTCTTCAATGAATCACTAACAATCAACACAAGATTGATATTATCAGTTTTTTGCAATCCAGCAGTTTTTCTTGTATCCTGTATCCTTCGAATAACTTCTCTGCTATAGCCTTCAGCGTCAAGAGTAAAAGTTCTTGTCTTATCGAGGTAAAGTTCTCCTTGCTTATATTCACCTGAAGCAAAATCTTCTGACACTTCTCGGCTAACCTTGATATGTTTTTCTTTTACAATAAAATCATGCCCGTCAACATTTACCATATCTCCTTCATCAGATAAAACCTTGTCTGGATTTAGTTCAGGAATAACTTTAGCAATAGTTTGAACATTCTTTCCAAAATCCTGACCCATCGCTTTATAGTTTGGTTCAAGCTTTTTAGTAACACCTTCAAATTTCTCAACAAACTTGATCTCTTTAACATTTGTTTGAACCATTATTAAATCCTGAAGATTTGTTATAGCTTGTTTAATTTCATCAGATTTTGGAACAATAACAATTTCCTTAACAGGCCACCTAACACCAAGTGATGCTTTCTCTCTGCTTGCAAGAATTGATTGAATAGTATCTTTAGCAATTTCAAAATTGGATTCAAGACTTTCATCAATCACATTCTCATCGAATTCTGGCCAATCAAAAAGGTGAATGCTCACCGTTTTAAGATTAAATTCATTTTTAAAATTTTGATACATTGCTTCACTAATGTAAGGGCTAACAACTGAAAAAAGTTTAAGACCTTCACTAAAAACCTTATTCATAGTGTAAAGAATGTTTTCTTTTTCTTCATCAGTACCAAGAACAAGCTTATCTCTGATAAGTTGAACATAAGTCCTTGATAATTCCATAAATAAATCTTCAATGATTCCAGGAACAACATTTAACTCATACTTATCAAGATGTTTAGTAACTTTTTTGATTGTGGAATTAAGTTTGGATATTATATATCTATCTTCAACACTATGATTTGTTGTTTTTGAAGGTTTCTTACCGATAGTTCTTGAAGTATCAATAACATATTTATGAAGATTCCAAAAAACGCTTAGGTTTCTAAAACATAAATTAGCATCGTCTTCATTATAATTCAAATCAAGACCTGGGTTAGCTCCACCTATTGAATAATATCTTAATGTATCAGCTCCAAGTTTATCAATCACTTCATAAGGGCTAATACCATTACCTTTGGTTTTAGAGAATTTTTCACCATGTTTATCATTGATGAAACCATGCATGTAACAAGCTTTAAAACTTGGTTTTTTCATTGAAACCATACTAGCAACAAAAAGTAAATTGAACCATCCTCTAATTTGATCTTTACCTTCTAAAATAAAATCAGCAGGGAACATTTCATCAAATAAATCAGTTCTTACGGGGTAATCAAGGCAAAGCCAACTGCTGCAACCAGCATCAACCCAAACATCTAATACATCAGGATTTTTTATTTGTTTTTTACCACATTCGCAAGGTATGGTCACTTCATCGATGTAAGGTTTATGCAAGTCTTTAGGAACATTCTCTTCACCAATAAGATTTCCTAATTCTTTTGAATCTCCAACAACAGTATATTTTCCGCAAAGTTCATCTTCACATTTCCAAACAGGAAATGGTGTTCCCCAATGGATCTGTTTAGTGATGCTATTATCTCTTAGGTTATCAAGCCATGAATGAAATTGTTTGCTACCTGCCCAATAAGGTACCCAGTCAATATCTTTATTCAATGTTTTCATTTCTTCAGTTAAATCTTCAACTTTGAAAAACCATTGTTTAGTACTTCTAAAAATTACAGGTTTATGACATCTTTCACAATGAGGATAATCATGCTCAATAGGTGTTTTAGCGATAAGTGCTCCAGATTCATCAATGAATCTTATAAATTCTTTATCATCGGTTTTTGCTTTTAAGCCAGTGAACTTTCCCATATTTTCAAAAACACCCATTTCATTCACATTATTGAATGCTGGAAGGCCATTTCTGTAACCAACCTCATAATCCTCTCCGCCGCAACCAGGGGCGCAGTGTACAAGGCCAGAACCTCCACTAGTATCAACATATTCAGCACTAAGAAGAACTGTGTGAAGCTTTTCAGCCTTAGGATAATCAATCTCGTTCTCGAAAGGATGAGTGTAAGCAGTTCCTTCTAATTTTTCTCCTTTGAATTCTTCAATAACTTCATAATCTTTATCGCATACAGTTTTGATAAATGGTGCCGCAAGTACTTTTGCAACAATCCAATTCTCACCTTCCACACTACATTTAACATAATCAACATCAGGATTAACCATAACCGCTAAGTTGAATGGGATAGTCCAAGGAGTGGTTGTCCAAACAACAAGGTAGTCGTTTTCGGTATTTTTTATCTTTAGTTTCACAAAGATAGAGTTATCTTTGACATTTTGGTATTCGAGCTCGTGCTTTGCTGCACTAGTTTCACAATTACTACACCAAGTAAGGGTTCTTTTACCCTCATACAATCTATTATTTTCATGTGCCTTTTTTATCAGCCACCAGATACCTTCAATATAACTGTTATCAATTGGTTTGTAAGGATTGTCGAAATCCATCCAGACACCGATACGTTTGAAGTCAACGATCATGCTGTTCATATTATCAATTGCGAGCTTCTTACATTCTTCAATGAATTCTTTTACACCATGCTCTTCAATAGCATCTTTTCCTTTAATACCAAGCTTAGCTTCAACCTTATGGGAGATTGGCAGACCATGCATATCAAAACCGCTTCTATCCCAAACATCAAAACCTTTCATTCTCTTATAACGCATAGCCATGTCACGAAGAGCCTTACCCCAAGCATGACCTATGTGAATTTTTCCTGATGTATATGGTGGTCCATCTAGATAATAGAATTTTTGCTTTCCTTTATTTTTCTCTTTAGTCTTAGGATAGATCTGGTTTTTTTCCCAGAATTCAGTCACTTCTTTTTCAACTTCTGCATGGTTATAGTTTGGTATTTGTTTCATTGTGATCACATATTTTTAGTTTATTGAATCTCTATCTATCTTATAAGTGTTTCTCCACCAAAAAAAGGAGGAGAGCTTATGCTATAATAATGATAGAAATAATGATTTGAACAATTAATAGTTTATTCATAGAAAAAAAGATGAGCAGGTTATTTATAAAAGTTGCTGCCATGTCAATGAGAAAGAAATATAAATAACTTGATTTAGTTACTATTACAAAATGGCTTCAAGAATTGATTCGGATGATAGTTCAATGCATGTAGGTCCAATTGCTAAATTCATACATTCAGCACTAATAGCTCATCATTCTTCAAAAAAAGAATTAAAGAGGTATCCTTTGTATAATGTTAATCTTGGTTTGGAAGGTTGGATTAAAAGTTTTAATTCTCCACAAAGTTTAGTTTCATATGCAAAATCGCTTGAGCCTTGGAGTGGATTAATAGGGTCTTATATGATGATGAGTGATGGTGAATTAAGAAAGGGTAATCAATATGGGCTGCATGATCTTGATGTAACTATTGATCTAGAATCTCATCAACCAAATAAACCCACACAAGCCAGTATGGGTAATCATTTAATAGCTCATTCAAATGATGGGACGGTTTTTAGGATCATAAACAAAAATGATTCTTTTTATGATATGGATATTAATGAGGGGTATGAATCCCTTCAAAGAAGACCTCGTTACACTTTGATGGGGTTATTTAGGGCAAAGCTTCCGTTCGGCAATGAGCTATTAGCTAAATGGTCTGATGAATATACTCATGAACATCGAACTCTTGATGAGATTGATGTGATATTTGATGAATTAGAATATGGGTGTCCCGAGATTAATAAGAAGGGATTCATGAAAAATCTTGATGGGTATAGCCAAGAACCAGAAACTAGGCATTATCAAAGATTTGTTGAACAGTTTCCAAATTCTTTATCAAGTAATGAGGTTAAATGGAGACTTCTTAGAAATATGTATAATAAACATATATCTGACCAAGAAAGATTTGTTAGATAATTTTCTTGATTAATCTTTATGATGCATTCAATCCTATGTTGAACACTAGATTGATATTTGTCCCATAGAAGACTTTAGCATACATACAGAATAATATGAAAAGTATTACAGCATGGACAAGGAATCTCAAGATCTTATTATCATTTAATCTGACAAGCCAAACAATTGCGCCTTTACTTACTTTTTCAATAAATGTTAATGCAAAGTAGAAAAGTATTCCAATAGAAAGCATCAATAATATTATATTTAGATAGATACCATAATCAAGCTTCATTATCAATCCTTCAAAGAACTCATCAATAACTCCAACAAGAAGTATTGTTTCGAACACGAACAATTTTTTGTTATATGTGTTGATATTAGTATATTTCTTTGCGAATTCTTTTGTGTTATCTAAACCTTTATCAAGCTTCTTTTTAATTTGTTTTCCAATAGGTTTAGTGTTATTATTTTGTTTTGGCATATTTTTAAAATATTTTTTTAATATAAAAATGTTATCAATAAAAATTATTAATCAACCAATCTATTTTTTAAAAAAACTAGAATATTAATTAACTCCTAGTTAAAAAAATTAACATTTAAAAAGGGCCGGTCCAATTAAAGTAATTTATGGCAAAAAAAGACCAATGCAAAGAATTAATGACAAAATTTTTTTGGTCCTGCAACTGCTGCAAAAGTTGATTCTATGACTGAGGAAAATTGCGTTGATGAATGTAAAAAGATAGTGAGTGGATTTTTAGGTCCAGAAAAAGCAAAAGAATTTGATTCAATATAAGAGGTAAAGAGCAAAATGAAAAAATTGGTTAGTATATTATTAATATTTTCTCTTTTAATGTTTGCTGGCTGTACAAGTACAGAACAAGCAGAAGAGGAAGAAGAAGGATTAAGCGGTACGCTTAAGCTAGATGGTTCAACAACAGTTTATCCTGTAGCAGATGCTGCAGCAAAAATATTCATGGAAAGAAATCCAGGCGTCACAATTGATGTACAACAAAGCTCAAGCGGCGAAGGATATGCAAAATTCCTAGCGGGAGAAATTGATATATCAGATGGAACAAGAGCTCCTAAAGATGCTGAATATGAAGAAGGAGAAGCTTTAGGTATGGATCTGCAAATGACAATTATTTCAAATGACGCAGTAGCAGTACATGTTAATGCAAACAATCCAATAAGTGATATGGATATTGAAACAATCAAAGCTATCTTTTTTGATGGAACAATAACTGATTGGAGCCAGATATCTGATGAAATCTCAGGACCAATCAATATTTACACAACAAACCCTGCAAATTCAGGAACTGCAGAATTATTTAACAAGAAAATTTCAGGTAGTTCAGGAACTCCATATGTTGAAAATGCAAACGCAAACTTGCAAGAACAATGGGGTCAAGTAGGCGATGATGGAAAACTTTGGGTACATCCAACACCAAGGATGATCGATTTAATGGCAGCTGATTCTAATGGAATCGCTTACACACCATTAAAATGGATCAATGAAGATGCTAAAGGTGGTTCACCAACTGTTAAAGCACTTAAAGTTAATGGAGTATATCCTACATCAGAAACAGTTCTGGATACATCATACCCATTAGCTAGAAAAATGACAATGGTAACAGATGGAAAACCACAAGGAATTGCTAGAGAATTTATCAACTTTATTTTAAGTGATGAAGGACAACAAATCGTAGAAGAACAAGGATTTATACCAATAAATTAAATCCTTATTTTTCCTTTTTTATTTTTTTATTTAAATTAAAAGGTGATATGAAATGAAAATAATGTATAAAATGCTTATCGGTTTTTTTATCGTTGTTGCTATATCTCTAATTTCTGGAATTACATCAATCAACTTTATCAATACTATAAATGAAGATGTAACTTTTGTTCAAGAAGAAGAGTATCCCGAAAACACTGCTCTAACAAATTATCTTAGAGGAGCAAATAATCTTTGGGTAGGAACATACATTTATGCAAATGGCGATACTGCAATGGGTAACCAATATATTCGAAATGGAAAAAGAATCATGAAAGAAAGCAGGTTAATTCTTGCAAGTGGCGACGATATAGAGGTAGATATAGATAGTTTAAAGAAAAAAGAAGATTCTGCAATTGAAGCATCAGACAAAGTTCTAAATGGAATAAAATCTGGAGCATCAAGCGATGAAATCTCATTAAATCTTAATTTCTTACAGCAAAGAGTAGCTTCTCTTGATCTTGCACTATCTGGAGCAGTAGAAGAATCACAAGAAGAACTTCTTGAACTATTAGAAGACTCTAAAGAACAAAGCAATAATGTTGTAAATCTCAATAAGTGGTCACTTATAATCTCTGTAGGTTTATCCTTATTAGTAGCTGTATTGATATCTTTACTGATTACAAAACCCTTAAAGAAGTTATCAGATGCGGCAGATAAGCTGACAAGCGGCGAAGATGTAGCAGTGCCTGAGATAAAGACTCATGACGAGATAGAAAAGTTAGGAAACCTTATGCAGATGCAATCAGAAATCATAAAGATGATGAAGATGCAACAGCAACAAGCTCCAGCAAAAAAAACTAAAAGCAAGAAATAATTGCTTTTTTTATATTTTTTTTAATAATATTTTTAAACAATCCTTCTTTTCTTAATATAAATGGTAGATATTGAGAAATTGAAGAAAGTTGCTAGAAGTCTCGCACTTGAAAACGCGGTCAAGTTTGGAGGACGGGCAAATCCTGGAGCTGTAATAGGTCCTTTGATGAAGCTAGTTGAAGGATTCAACCCTAAAGAACATGCAAAAGAAGTAAATATTATAGTTCAAGAAGTAAATAATCTTAGCTCTGAAGAACAAAAAAAAGAGTTTGAATCATTGGGCAGCGTTCGTGAAGAAAAAGTAAAAGAGGAAAGAAACCTTCCACCTTTAAAAAACGCAGAAGAAGGAAAAGTCATAACACGTATGCCTCCTGGACCAAGCAAATATGCTCATGTAGGGCATGCAATCAGTTTTTTGATAAATTATATGTATGCAAAAGAATACAACGGTAAATGCATACTTAGGTTTGATGATACCAATCCTGATGTAGATGCACAAGAATATGTGGATTCAATAACAGATAATCTAACAAACTATTTAGGAATAAAACCGGATAGTATAATTTTTGCAAGTGATGATATGGATAAATTTCTTGATTATGCAGAAAAATTGATTGAACAAGGAAATGCTTACACTTGCAATTGTCCATCAGAAAAAATAAGTGAAGATAGAAGAGCAGAAAAAGCATGCATCCATAGAGATCAAAATAAAGATGAGATAAGAAAATCATGGGAAGAAATGAAAAATGGAACTGCAAAAGACACTGTTCTAAGATTAAAGATTAACATGCAACATAAGAATGCAGTGATGAGAGATCCAGCTATCTACAGGGTTAATACAAATAATCATTACAGGCAAAAAAATAAATATTCTGTTTGGCCACTTTATGATTTTGAATCAAGTATAGAAGATGGTTTGAACAAAGTAACTCATGTCTTGCGAACAACTGAATTTGATAGTAGGATAGAATTGCATAATTATATGGCAACACTTTTAGGATTTTCAGAAATTGAATACAAGCATTATGGAAGAGCAAATATAGTTGGTGCAGTAACTCAAGGAAGGGAGATAAGAAAACTGATCGAAAGCGGAGAATATATCGGCTGGGATGATCCAAGGCTTGTAACTCTTTTGGCATTGAAAAGAAGAGGCATTGTTAAAGAAACTTTTTATGAATTGACAAAAAAAGCAGGACTTTCAAAATCAAATACTAATATTGATTTCACTGTGATTGCAGCAATCAATAGGCAAATACTTGATAAGTCTGCAAAAAGATTTTATTTTATAGAAAATCCTAAAGAAATCGTTGTTGATGGTGCACCAAATCAAGAAATAATACTAGATATTCACCCAGATAATATGAAAGCGGGTAGGAGATTCAATACGAACAATTCGTTCCTTATAGAAAAAGCAGATGATTCAAGCGATGAAATAAGATTGATAGATTGCTTAAACTATAAAGAAGGTAAATTCTTGTCGACATCTTTTCAGGATTTCAACGGAAAGAATAAGATTCATTGGCTACCAAATGATAAAAAGCAGATTGTTAATGTTGAGATATTGATGCCAGAAAACAAAACAAAGAAAGGAATCGGCGAAAAAACAATAGGAATTTTAGATGTTGGAGATGTAATCCAGTTTGAAAGATTCGGATTTTGTAGATTAGATAGTATTGATAAGAAAAACAATACATTTAAATTTTATTTTACACATAAATAAGAAAATAAGAAGGTGATAATATGAGTTCAGATCTTATTGTTATAAAAGCAAAGATAAAAGAAATGACCGATAATTATAGTGTTAGTTCTGATTTTGTCGATGTTCTTAACGAAAAAGTAAAAAGATTGATAGAAGATGCAATGGTTCGTGCTGAATCAAATGGTAGACGAACAGTTATGGGAAAAGATCTCTAAATCTTTAAGTAATCACTTATTCGTAGAAACTATTAGAAACCTTTTAATATAAGTTCAGCTTATCTTGGAACTATGAGGGGGAATAATTTCAATAATCTAATCATAGTTACATCTTTTTTAATAGGTGTGATTGTCCTCTTATTATCTTATTTTGAAGAAGGAACAACATCTCTTATATATCAGTTGATTTCATTAGTCGTTTTGACTGTTTCGGCAGTATTTTTATTCATTGAAAACATAAAGTTCTCAAGAAACCATAAAGAAAAAAAAATTGGGCATGAATATATAAGCGAAGAATTCAACAGAAAAGAAAGAAAGAAAGAAGAAGATATGTTCAAAAAAAATATAGTTTCAATCGAATTAGAAGAAACAGACTATGCTGACCTAACTGAAGATGAACAGAAACTTATGAATAAGTTAAATAAGAATGAAGGAAGTATGGAACAAAGAGATATAACAAAAAAGATCTTTAAAGATAATAAAGTTAAAGCACATCGAGTAATTTCATCATTAGAAGAAAAGGATCTAGTGATTAAGAGAAAGGATGGAAAAACAAATAAGATTTTCTTAAAGTAAATATAATAATCAACTAATTATTTTTTTTCTTAACATTTAAGCTATCCAAAAAGAGATTTTTTACTCTTTCAAGATCAATACTAGTAACCTGCTTTCTAAGATTTATCCTTGCACTAGCTTTAGCAAATTTTACAAAACCAATTACAAGTCTTGGCCCAATTTCTACTAGAAATTCAGATTCTTTACTTTTCAATTCCTTCACAAAACTAGTTATCTATTTTTCAAAACTTTTAGGAACCTCAACATCTATCTCTTTTGCATGTTGCACATATCTTTTAACAAAATCCTTATTAGATTCGAATTCTTTTTTCTTATCTCCTTTAAGTATATGTTTTGTTATCTCAACAAATTCATCAATATCGGGTTTTCTAACTATAAACATAAGATGAAATCTAGTGAGAAGAGCCGAATCAAAAGGTAATTGCTTCTTTAAAGTGTCAATCATCCAACCAGCAAATTTATCTCCTTTAGGATTTGCAGTAGCAAGAATACTAACTCTAGCATCAATCTTAAGATGCTTATTTGCTTTATCATAGGTTATGAAACCTTTTTCCATAGCATTGTAAAGGCTTGCACGATCTTCTTGTTTCATAAGGTTAAGCTCATCAATGCAGCATAATCCCTCATCAGCTAAAGGAAGAAGCCCAAGAATCTTTTCATCACCTTTGAAAGCAATACTAAGGCCTGCTTTACTAGTTCCGCTTCCAAGACCAAAACTAGTTTTTGGATGAAGCTCACTTGTACTTCTTATAATATCAGTTTTACCAGTACCTGGATCGCCTAAAAGAAGAATGTGGGTTTTTTGTTCAGAAAAAAGCTGTAATGCACAAGCAAGTTTGATATTATCCATACCTCTTATATTAGGTGCTATCAAAGATCTTATTTTATCATCTGCTTTTATGGAAAACTGCTTGAATGATTCAATATCAATTTTTTCTCTCATATCTTTATTTAATTTATCCACAAAATCTTTTACTTCATTATCATCACTAATTATTGTTATATGAGGATAATTGGTAAAATTTAAGAAATTATGGCTAGTACCTAGAGATTCATAAGATATACCTGCTTTTTTCATCTTAAGCAATCTTTTCACTGTTTTAAGATTTTCATCATTGATGAAATTTGATATATTCATTAAATCAGACTTATTTTTACTATTTAAAGGGATAATCAACCTAATAAAATCAAATAATTTGATTCTCATAAAATCCTTATATATCTATACCTATAATAATCTTTTGAAAAAAAGCAAAATGAAAAAATGAAATTTTTATTAATTAGTACTGATTTCTAATATGAATGGAAAAAATAATTACAGCAACTCATTTCTATAATTTTGTTCAATGTCCACATAGGCTTTTTCTTGATACTTATGAGACTGAAGATGAAAAAGTTCCAATAAGCGAATTCATGAAATCCAAGATAGATCAAGGAATGATACATGAGAAGGATGCTGTAAAAGATTTAGAGTTTAGCGAAGTACAATATGAAACAAGTGAAGAAGGATTCAAAAAAACATTGGATTTGATGAAAAAAGGTGTAAATCAAATATATCAATGTGTTTTAGTTCATGAAGACCTATTAGGAAGACCTGACCTTCTAATACGAAAAGAAGGAGAAAGCATCTTTGGAAACTATTACTATGAAGCAATCGATATAAAAAGTGGAAAGAACCTAAAAAAAGAATATAGGATGCAAGTTATATTCTACACATATATTCTTGGAAAAATACAAGGATTTCTTCCGGAAAAAGGTTATGTGATAAATTCGCAAAAAGAAGAGATACCTTTTAATATATCTCCTGAATATCCCGAATTTAAAAAAGCACTGAAAAAAATAAGAGAAGTTTTCAGTATTGGTTCCGATTATGATTATTATTTAAGCTCATCATGCAATGAGTGTCAATGGAGAGAAGTATGCTTAAAAGAAGCCATAAAGAAAAATGACCTCTCTTTAATATATCGGCTTAGTAAACGAGCAAAAGATAATCTGCTTGAACAAGACATAAAAGATATAGTAGAACTTTCAAAAAAGGAACCTGAAGACATAAAGCTTTGGAATGGAGTGAGTCTTGGGACAATTGCAAAATGGATAATCCAATCAAAATCTTTAGTAAGAGATAAAGAGATAATACTTGCGAAACCAAGATTCAAAAAGACAAGGTATGAATTATTTTTTGATATTGAAGGTGAAACAAAACTTGGAATAGATTATTTATATGGTGTAATAGTTAGAGACACTGAAAACAATTCTGAAAAGTATCATCCATTTTTTAGTAAAGAGCCTGATGATGAGAAAAAAGTTTGGGATGATTTTTTAGATTTGATAGAATCTTTGGAAGATGATTTTGTAATATATTATTATACAAGCTATGAAGTGAGCAGCTTAAAAAGGATGAAAGAAAGATATGGGTGTAATATCGAAACATATAATATGATAATAAAAAGGCTTGTTGATCTTTTTCCGATAGTCACAAGAAATGTGGTGCTTCCAATATATAGCTACAGTATTAAGCCAATAGCAAAATATCTTGGTTTCAAATGGTCAAATAAGGATGCTGGAGGCACTCAAAGCATGTACTGGTATTCTATGTATCTAGAAGGAAATCAAGAATATAAGGATATAATAATAGAATATAATAAGGATTATTGTGAAGCTACTCTTGTGCTGAAGGACTGGCTTGAGAATCTACAATTCTAATTTTGATATAGGTTGTGTGGATATTATAATCCCATCTTTTCAAGGAACTCTTCCTTCTTAAAAGGGATGAGGTCATCATAACCTTGACCATTTCCAACAAAGAAAATAGGTTTTTTAGCAACATAACTAATTGAAACGCTTGCACCACCTTTCTCATCAGCATCAACTTTTGATAATATTATACCATCAATTCCAACAGCTTCATTGAACTCTTTAGCCTGCTCAACAGCATCATTACCTGTTAATGAATCACCAACAAAAATCTTTAAGTCTGGTTTTGCAACCCTGACTAATTTACTTAACTCTTCCATTAGGTTCTTATTGGATTGATTACGTCCTGCAGTGTCAATCAATACAAAATCTTTTCCTTTTGCTTTAGCGTGATCAATAGCATCAAACGCTACAGCTGCAGCATCACTACCATAATCATGCTTTATAAGCTTGATACCAAGGTTGTTAGCGTGATCTTCAATCTGTTGTATCGCTGCAGCTCTAAAAGTATCACACGCAGCAATAACAACCTCTTTACCATTATTTTTCAAATAATTAGCAAGCTTTGCAAGGTTAGTTGTCTTACCACTACCATTTACACCTATAAAAGCAATGATATATGGTTTTTTCTCATCAGTTTTTGATAAGATATTAAATTCATCAAAAGTAAGGAGATCTCCAATAGATTTCTGTAAAGTTTCAAATACTATATCTTGGGTTTTGAACATTGAAACCTGATCACCAACAAGTGCAACTTTTAAATCTTCTTTGATTTTATCTATAACTTCAACTGCGATATTGCTTTCTAGAAGTGCAAGCTCTATATCCCAAAACAATTCATCAAACTTATCCTCAGACAGTTTCTTCTTTGTAACAGTTTCAGTAACTTTGCTAAAGAAACCTTTTTTCCCCTCTTTTTTAGGTTTCTCTTTTTCTTCATCAACAGTTTCAGCTTTTTCTTCAGTTGCTTCTTCTACGTTAGTTTTTGAAGAGCTTGTCTCTTCAATATTTTTACCTAATAATTTTGAAAAGAATCCTTTCTTTTTTTCGTCCTGTTGAGCAATTTCTTTTTCTTCAGGCTCAGAAATTTCTTCTTGAATATCATCATCTTTAACTTCTTTTGGTTTTTCTTCAATTATTTTTTCTTCTTTTTCATCGGATTTTTCAACTATTTTAGTTTCGTAATCTTTTTTAGCAGGTTCTGGTTCATCAATCTCCTTTTCTTCTTTAGTTTCGATCGGTTTTTTAGATTCTTTTTTTACAGTTTTTTTAGGAGAAGGTTTAGGTTTTGATTCACTAGAAGTTTTTGATTTCTGTATGCTTGAATCTTTTTTGACTCTTTGTGTTTTTAATTTTTCTTCTTTAGGAGTTTCTTTAACAGGTTCTTTTTTTTCTTCAGTAACTTCAACTTCTTCTTTAAAAGCTTCTTCTACAACGTCTGTTTTTGAAGAAGGTGTCTCTTCAACAGCTTCTTCAACATCTTTAGTAAATTTACCAACAGCATCCTTTAACTTATCCTTTAGAAATTTAAACATAATTATTCACCTTTTTCAAGGATTAATATGAGTTCATCACGATAATTTTGAAGTTCGGCGATTTGCATCCGAAGCATATCAATCGCATCATTTTTACTTTTCTCAACAACAGTATTAGTACCAACATTTACGGTAAATCTGTCTGTATCAACTGCTTTTGCTTTAACAAATATTCCATGTGAGATAGGTGCAAAGATCTCACTATCCTTTTTTACCTTAGAATATTCTTCAATATCTCTAATCATCTTTTCAAATTCTTGAAGTTGAGCTTCAACACTATACAATTGATCTTGTATCTGTTGCATTCTTTGATAATTTTGTTGATCCATCATTTTTTCAAAAATCCAAATGCATAATCTGCATTTTGCATCTCTGGCCCTGTAGTTGCAGTACCACAAACAAAACCATTATCATTAACAAGGATAGCGCTATTAATATATGGACTTCCAAAGTTTAAGGTTCCAATATCAAGTTCTAATTTAAGAGTTTTTTCAACTAATTCAATCTCTTTATCTAAAGCATCTCTATGTATCAATCCTTTATTCGAGTTATGAGAACAAAGAGCTCCAACAATCTCTAAACCTGCAATTTCACCAGTAATAATATTAACTTTTAGCGCTTTTTCAATCTGTTTTATCGCTTTTTCTTCCATTTCCGAATTCACAATCGCTCCTTCATCATTGCAAAGCACATTGTTTCCAAGAGCAGTATATTTAGTATCAATAACCTCATAATTAATTTTTAATTCATCTAAAGCTTTAAGTTCTGAATCAAAAACTATGTTAGGAACTAAAAGTTTATTTTTATTTCCTACAAGAAATACTCCTATCAGACTTGTTCCAGCAATACTAATCTGATGAACAGGAACTTTCAATACTTTCTCAAGTATTTCTATATTGTTTTCACTAATATCTTTACCTACCAGGCAATATTCATTGTTGCAGTAACCATTCAATCCAATATTGATGTTACCATTAAAATCTAATCTATCTACATGCATGATAAAAGAAGAAGAAAAAATAGTTATTTAAAAAGCTTTTGAGTTAGTATTTATTTTTAAACTAATAGTTCTCTATGTATTTTTAAGGCATCAATATATATTTTTGTTGCTATTTCAGTTTCTAAATCAATACTCATCAAATTTATGTATGCATTTTCCCAGGTATTGGGTGATTTTTTACTGTGGCCACTTCCAACACTTCTTGTAATATTTTCTTCCAAGCTAAATCCTAAACTAGTTTTTATTCTCGGGATATTCATGTCTATTAGCGTATCTTCGTTTCCTCTATGATCATAACTTGTAACAATAGCATACGGAACAATTTTTGAATTTAGATAGTTATCTATAAATGAGTGCCCCAATTCTTGAATTTTTGAATCTTCATCATATGGGAAATTAACATCTACAAATGCTAAATCTGGATTATATTTTTCTAATAATTCTACTCCTTCTTTATAATTACTTGCGATTATTACTTCTCCAAAAGGTGATAAACCTTTTTTTGCAGCATCTTGGTTTTCTATTATATCTTCTAAAACTAATATTTTATAACTCATTTTATTATTCCTCTTTTTGTTAGCACATTTTATATGCATTATTTGTGTTCATATTTTGTGTTGTGTTATTTGTTTGATTTATTGTTGTTTTTTTGAAATATTTCTTGTATATTCCAACTCCGACAAGAACGCTTGTTACAAGCAGGAAAAGTGACCAACTGAAGTTTACTCCTGTTTTTAGGAGTCCATCAAAGAACTCTCCGAAAAATCTTGAGTAAAGGTTGTTTATTACGAAAAGTCCACTTGACCAAACAATCCTTAGCATCCAAAATTTCCCCCATGAAACTGCAGGCATAAGCACTTGCATTGGAATAAACCAAAGGTTTCTTATGACTGTGAAAAGTGCCATGGTTATTTGGATGTTTGAGGTTATTAGGTGAACATAAGGTATCATCATGCAAGTTAATGCAACTGCAATCATATCTTTTATTGCTAGTAACCAATTTCCATGTTCGCCCATGATTTTTGAGCCTATATTAACTATGATTGAAAATATAGCTGCTTCAACACCTCCTATGTTGATTGCTATTATCATGCTGAAAAAGTCTACTAGATCAAGCATGAGTATCCAATCACCTATGTGTGGCGTTGCCATACCAGGTAATCTTGACCAAATAGCCACAATTGAAAACAATAGGACAGTACTCCATATAGGATTCAAAGGTAAGAATATTATCAGTAATATGTATGATGATATGGTTGTTTTCTTTACCAAGTCCCAATGGATATTTTTGTGCAAGTCTCTCATGAATATTACCTCTTTTTTGTTATTACTATTAAGTAGCTTCATAAGTATATAAATTCTACCCCTTCTATTGTGGGGAGCAAAAAGAAAACTTTAAATAAAAAAGATTCTCTTCTCTATAATATGATAGAATCTGTACTTTCCGAAATAGGCCTTACTCAAAATGAGATAAAGATATATCTGGCTTTATTAAAATTAGGAAAATCAAAAACTGGAGAGTTGTTAAAAGAAGCAAATTTGAATTCAGGAAGAGTCTATGAAACTCTCGATTCACTTCAAAAAAAAGGACTTGTTTCTTATATAATAGAATCCAATATAAAATATTTTTCTCCTGCAGATCCAAAGCAAATTCTAGATTATTTAGAAGAGAAAAAAGAAAACATTGAAAAACAGAAAAAAGAATACAGTAAGGTTTTACCAGAACTTATGGGTCGATTATCTCAACTTTCTGATGATGTGAAAGTCGAAGTGTTTATTGGATTAAAAGGTTTAAGAAACGCGTTTGAAAAAGAGATAAAAAGATATGAAACTTGTAAGGAAGTTTATGTTATGGGTCTTGTTCATTCATCAAACTATTCTAAGATTGTTGCAAGATTTTTTACAAATGAGGTATATAAAGAAAGAAAAATTCATAATGTTGTTGCCAAAAAAATCTTGAGTATCGACGCAAATAATGATGAAATAATTGAAAAAGATGCAAATGTTCGTTATCTTCCATTCTCTTCAATGATGACAACAAACATAATTGATGATTTAACTATCCTTTCAATCAATACAGAAACTCATATAACAATAACAATAGAAAATAGTGCTGTATCAAAAAGTTTTAAAGAAAATTTTGAAATGCTTTGGAAAATCGCAAAAGAATAATTTACTCTTCGACTTTAGCAATCGCTTCTTCAGGTTTTTGTTCAAGAAGGTGTATGTCAATATCACCAAAATGATATTCTTGCTCCATATCAATTTTTCTTTGATTGGTTAAGTGTAGAAGAGGGATGAATGTGTATATCTTATCTTCTTTTTCCTCGCTTGGTAAAAGGTCATTGAAACTAAATGTTGTCATATCATGTTCTTTAGCAAGATCTTTTAGCAGTTCATATGTTTCGCCTATGACAAGAGAAATATCTTTATGATTTGTTGGAGTATGAACTTTTGGGACAACTAGTTTAGGTACTGCTTTTCTTTTATTCTTTGTATCAAGTGCTTTTTCAAGTGCATCAACAAGGTCAAAAATACTAACTTTTCTTTTTCTAGGTTGAGGTGTTCTTGGAAATATTTTAGGTTTTGATTCGACAATACTTTCGTAAGATTCTTCATAGTCTCCTTCTTCGCTATAAAGTTCATCCATCATCTCTTCAGGGTCATTCCTTAATAAGTTATCAAAAGCAGATATGTCATCAAGCAATAATTTATTGGATTTAATCTTAAGAAGTATTGCAGCTGCAAGAACAATCTTACCACTTATCCTAAAATCAATTTCTTTAAGCTTTTTAACCATTGAAATGAATTTTTTAGTAAGGACTTTTATGTCGATATCCCAAGGATCCATTTGTTCAGTTCTCACAAGTTCATGAAGAAGTGTTTGCCAAGTCAGGTCTTCTTCTTTTAGGAGAAGGTCAAAAATAGTATCATTATTAACAGGACCAGTTAATGTAATTGGACTCATTTCCTCAGGATTCTCGAGAACAGTTTCCATAAATATATTGATTCCTATACTGGTATATAAATATATTCTTTTTTTGATAGTAATCTTTAAACTTTT
>PKTL01000019.1 GCA_002867475.1 Candidatus Woesearchaeota archaeon | reverse complement strand
GCTGATTTTGTCTCTTCTGGCATTTCTTACACCTCATCAACCTTGAACTGATTAACAAGCTGCTTCAATTCTTCAGCACCCTTAGCAAGACTTTGAGCACTGTTTGATACTTGCTGAACACTACCAGTAATCTCTTCAACACTTGCACTAACCTCTTCAGTTGATGCCGCACTTTCTTCAGCAACACTACTAACTTCCTGAATAGACTTCTTAACCTTCTCGCTACTATCAAGCTGACCTTGTGTTGCTGCTGTTATCATCTCAAAGTCTGATGCGACTTCAGCAATCTTTGTACCAATCTGAGTTAATGAATTGAGTGCTTCGTTAACTATTTCGCTACCTTCAGCAACATCTTTAGTGCTTTTTTGCATATTTTCAACATTGGTTTTTGTGCTATTGATAATGTCACCAACCATTTCTTCAATCTGTTTGGTTGCTTTCTGTGATTCTTCAGCAAGTTTTCTAACTTCATCAGCAACTACCGCGAAACCTTTACCAGCTTCACCAGCTCGAGCCGCTTCGATTGCTTCGTTAAGAGCAAGAAGATTTGTCTGCTCAGATATACTATTGATAACTTCAATTATCTTGTTGATCTCTTCAGTTTTAGTGCCAAGCTCTTGCATATTGAGTGCGCTGCTAGCAACACTATCACTAATAACCTTCATTTTTTCACCAGCAAGCTTAGCAGACTCGCCACCTTTCATAGCCACATCTTTTGCTTCTACAGCTTTTTGGCTTGAATTTTGTGCACTTGTTGCCACCATGTTAACCGAAGTTATAAGACCCTCTGTTGCTTGTTTTGAATCATTAGCATTACTGCTTAATACTTGTCCACCTTTAGCAATCTCTTGTACTGTTGCACTTACTTGTTCAGTACTTGCATTAGTCTCTTCACTGCTAGCACTAAGCTCTTCAGCAGTTGATGCCATAGTATTAGAGTTTGCTATAACATTTCGTATCATCTGCTTGAAATTTTCAACCATTATATTGAAGCTTCTAGCAAGACTTCCAATCTCATCTTTTTCATTAAGGATTTTATTATCTATTTTTATTCTTAAATCTCCTTGAGCTAATTGCTTTGATGCAGATTCAAGACTGATAAGAGGTTCAGTTATCAATCTTGCAATATATAATGAAATTGTCACACCAAATATTAAGGATAATATTAATGATACCCATACCACATTTGAGAAATTTCTTTTATAGGTGTTTATTAGATTGAAAGTGTTTTCTTGATCACTGATCATATCTTGATGGATAATTTCCATTTTTTCACCGATATCGGCTGCGTAACCATCAAACTGAAGCATGTATTCGTTTCCTTCTTCTTGTCCTTCATCAATGTAAGCTCTTGCCATTAATTGACCAAATTCATAATACGCATCAAAAGATTCATCAGCTGCTTCAACTTCTGCTAAGTTATCGAGTTCGCCAATTTCTTCCAAGTCTTTTTTCAAAGCATCTGAATTCTCATAATATACTTCAGCCCAGCTTGCAGCTTCATCAAAGCCATCTTCCCAACCGGTCGCTGATGCGTCTGTCAACCATTGTTGAACCTGGAATACTGCTGTTCTCATTTCAAGTGCTCGCAGAACGTTTGGAGTTGAATGTTGTTCTAAAAAATCCATCTCTTCATTAGCACTTCCAAATGTTACTAGACCTACTATACCTATAATCAAAGAAAAAGAAAGGATAATACCAAAAGCTATATACAATTTCTCATTTATTTTCAAATCTAACACCTCTTTATGAAAAAAAATAGAATTAATGATTAATAAAGTTTACTATCTAGTTAAACCATTAAATAAAAAATTAAATAAAAAAATTATTTTATGTTTTTTCTTTTTTTGATATTTCTTTCAGTTGTTCTATGATCTTTTCACCAAGCAAGGATCTTATGTTCAAAAGAATTATCATTCTTTCATCGATTATCCCAACACCTTCAATGTAATCAGCATGAACCTTGTTAGTGATCAAAGCAGGGGCAGGCTCAATCTTATCACTATTGATCCGAAGAACTTCACTTACCTCATCAACAAGCAAACCAACCTGATCTTCACCAACCTCAACAACTATTATTCGAGTCTTATCATCAACTTCTTTTTCT
>PKTL01000024.1 GCA_002867475.1 Candidatus Woesearchaeota archaeon | reverse complement strand
ATTTTAACTTTTCAATTGGTGAGTTTTGGTCAAAAAAAGAAAAAGTTCTTTGTAAAATACATAAAGAAAAAGGTTTTGATATAAAAAATTGTAATATTTGTATGAAGTATGAGGATAAAAATGAAAAATAATTTTATTTATTTAGATAATGAAGAAAAAAGTTCTTCAAACCAAAATAAACCTTTTGTTTATTTAGATAATGGTGCAACAACAAAAGTTGATGAAGAAACAGCAGAATTAATAAAAAAAAATATTATTGAAGAATATGGAAATCCTTCTTCAATTTATGAATTTGGATTGAATTCTTTCCATAATATTGAAAATGTAAGAGATTTAATAAAAGAAAAAATTAATGCAGAAAAAGAAGATAATTTAATATTTAATAGTGGAGCTACTGAAAGCAATAATTTTGCAATTTTTGGAATGGCCGAATTAGGATTAAAAAATAATAAGAAAAAATTGATAACAACAAATATTGAACATGGATCTATCAAAGCACCTTCAAAACAATTACAAAAAAAAGGATTTGAAGTTGTTTATCTAAATGTTGATAAGGAAGGATTTATAGATTTTGATCAATTAATAAAGGAGTTGGATGAAAATGTTTTTCTTGTGAGTATAATTCATGCTAATCATGAAGTAGGAACAATTCAAGATATTGAAAGGATAGGAAATTTATGTAAAGAAAAAAATGTTTTTTTTCATATAGATGCAGCTCAAAGTTTTACAAAAATAGAAATTGATGTAAAAAAACAGAATGTTGATCTTCTTTCATTAAATTCCCATAAAATTCATGGTCCAAAAGGAATTGGTGCATTATATGTTAGAAAAGGAATTAAGTTGAAAAAGATGATTTTTGGAGGTCCACAAGAGAATAATCTTCGAAGCGGTACAGAAAATATTCCTGGAATTGTTGGTTTTGGTAAAGCAACAGAAATCGCGTTTGATAAAAATGAAGAAAAAGTGAAAGGAATGAAAAAATTAAGAGATTATTTTATTGCAAAAGTTTTAGAGATACCAAATTCTCATCTAAATGGTTCAAAAGGAGAAAAAAGGCTTTGTAATAATATAAATATAACTTTTGATTTCATTGAAGGCGAAGCACTTCTTATGCATCTTAACATGAAAGGAATTTGTATAAGTACAGGAAGTGCTTGCAGTTCACGAAGTCTTGAACCAAGTGATATTTTGATATCTATGGGAAGAAGTCATGAACAAGCACACGGATCAGTTAGATTTACCCTTTCAAAATATACAACAAAAGAAGAATTAGATTATGCTCTTGATTGTTTGAAAGAATCTGTAGAAAATCTTAGAAAGTTAAGTCCATTAACACCAAAACAATAATTATTTTTGAGGTTTAATATAAAATGACATTAGAATATACAAAAAAAGTGATAGAACATTTTACACAAAGAAAAATAAATTTTTCAAGCATAAAATGTTCTTCAAAGGTGTTTTAGATGACTTTAGAATATACAAAAAAAGTTATAGAACATTTTACAAATCCAAAAAATGTAGGAGAAATAAAAGAGCCTTCAGGTCATGCTATAGAAGGAAGCCCTGCATGTGGAGATATGGTAAATATAGATATAAAAGTAGATGATAAAGGAACAATTGAAGATATAAAATTCAAATCATACGGGTGTGCATCAAATATAGCAACAGCAAGTGTAGCTACAGAACTTGCTAAAGGAAAAACAATAAATGAAGCAAAAAATATCAATTGGAAAGATGTAGAAAAAGAATTAGAAGGACTTCCACAAGTCAAGGTTCATTGTAGTATATTAGCAGTCAATACTTTAAAAAAAGCGATTGAAAATTATGAAGAAAAAATTGGAATAAAAAAAGAAAAAAAAAGTATTGAAGAAAAAGTATATGATGAATTAGGAAATATTGTAAATCCAAACACAGGAAACATAATCGTTGATGATAAAATAGTGAAAGAAGTTTCTATAAATGAGAAAAAAATAATTATAAAAATAGATCTAAGTGATGATGATCTCTATAAAAATAATATTAGTGATGAGATAAAAGAACATCTTGAACCTTTATTTGAAAAGATAGAAATAATTTTTATTAAAAAATAAATTCAATTAATATGGAAGAAAAAAAATGTAT
>PKTL01000042.1 GCA_002867475.1 Candidatus Woesearchaeota archaeon | reverse complement strand
GCACTAATAAGTCCCTCTACCCTTTCTGAAATACCTCTTGCTAAAGGTATATCTACTTTATTTTCTGGATCAAATCCTTTAATCCTTGCCTCTTTAGCAATATCATAAGATTCTTTTATTCCTTCCTCTAAAATGTTAAAATAAGTTCCTATTCTTTCACTATATTTTTCACTCATTTTTAACATCCTCTTTTTCTTTTTCAAAATCAACTATTAATATCTCTCTTGTTTTTAGATTAGCTACTGGAAGCTTTGCAATTTGAGGTTTTAATCCTACTTTTTCCTGAAAAGCTGTTTCTCCCATCCAAGTTGAACAATTAAGAAGAGAGATTCCTTTATAATTAGGTATTGAGGTTAAACGATGAATATGTCCCGTAACAAAAAAATCAGGTGCTTGCTCAATCACAAGATTATCTTTTTCACTATCAGGAATATATAATGTTGATCCATGACTTGGAGCAAGATGTCTTTTCTTCAGCAAGATTTGCATTATCAGATCCGCTCTTGTTAATCCTCCTTTACTTCTTATATCTTCAATCACATCAGCATAATATGTAAAACTATATCCATGATATAAAAGACAATTAAACCCTTCAAATTCTTCTGTTTTACCTATATTTATTACTCCTGGATTTGATACCATTATCACATTTGGCATTTCACATAATTTTTCAGCATATTCCTTATATATTATGGGTTGAGGTTCTGCTATTCTCATAGCATCGTGATTTCCAGCATTTATTATTATTTGGATATGTGAAGGAATTTTTTTTAGAAGTTCAGCAAATACATCATATTGTTTTTTTATATCTTTTATGAAAAGATCTGATTCTTGTGCTGGATATATACCCACCCCATCAACAACATCTCCTGTTATTATCATATATTTTATTTTTGAAATTATTCTTTTTTCTTCTTCCTTATCTAAACTTATTGATTCATCATTTGAAGATCTTATTTTTTTATAACAATCTAAATCTCCATTAATCCATTTAATCATATTTTCAAATTCTTCAGCTAAAAACATATCTGCTCCTATATGAGGATCTCCCATAAAAACAGCATATTCCTCTTTTGGAGATTTTTTTAGTTCTTTTATCAAGGATAATTCAGCAAAAAGAATATTATCTCCAAATATTATCTCATTATTTTGACCTATTGTTCCTTCTATTGCTATCATCTCATCTAAAACAACTTCTTTTGCTTTTTCATAATTCTCATTATTTTCAGCTTTGTTTGTAAATAATATTTTTATTTTTCCAGTTAAATCTTCAAGTTCTATAATTATATGTCCATTTTTTGTTAAAGATGTATTATTTACAAGACCTATCAAGGAAATCTTATCATTTTGAGATTTTATTTTTATCTTATTTATAGATATTATGGGATTATTATTAAGACGAGACTTAAACATGGGTTCCATCTGTTTAAATCGGGATCTGAAATAATTTACAAAATCTAAAACACTTCTTTTTTTTGATTTTTCGTCATAAGAAAATATTATTTCAACATTACCTTCTTTTTCATCTTTAATTAAAATATCATCAGAATATTCATTTGTTTGGACTTTTCCTTTTTCAATCTCTTCTATTTTTTTCTCTATACCTTCTTTTTCATCTTGTTCAATCATATTAAGAAATTTTTTATATATTTCCTTATTTTTTCCTTTCTCATCCATCACTTTAAATTTTTCAAACTCTTTCCAATCTATCCCTTTAATATGTTCATCTTCAAAATGAGAATAAATATCTTCATTCAAAATTATATTATCCTCTTTTTTATCAAAAGATTCATAATCTATATTTGAAGAAATTATTTTATCAAGAAGATTTTCAGATATCAAAAAATCTTTTTCTAAAAAATGATTGATTATTTTTTTCTTATTTTCCATTCTTAATAATTAAATATAATATAAATTAAAAGAGATCCTCTTTTAAAATATTCAAAATTTTAGCTTTTAAAGTAGGATTTAATAAAAGTTTTATTTCTCTTGTTCTTCCGAATCTTCCATGACTTATAACTTTTGCATTTATAAGACCTAACATGTCAAGTTCCCCTATTATATCTGACACCCTTCTTTGTGTAAGTGGACGAAGACCTATTTCATTACAAATCTCTTTATAATATTCATAAACTTCTCCAGTATATATTTGACCTTTACTCTTATTTAATACTTGAAAAATACTATAAAGAGTGGCATGAAATT
>PKTL01000059.1 GCA_002867475.1 Candidatus Woesearchaeota archaeon | reverse complement strand
TTTTTCTTTTTTTTTTTTAATACAAGAATTCCTCATGAAGGATTTATGTATTATTTATTCAATGGTGAATTTATAGATATCAACCTTTAAAAAAGTTACGATTTTATTTACATTTTTAACTAACTAATTAATAAAAAATTGTCCCTAATCTTAAGCATAATCAATTTTCCAGTAGACATTCCACCCATAACTTTTTAATAGAAGTATTATTTCATCAATAAGATGGGTGTTTTTTATGATTGAATGTAATCTTTTTCCACATGATAAGATCAGACCGATCCAAGATGAACTTATAGATAATGTAAAAAAAGCAGTAAAAAATGGACTTAACCTAGTTGCTCATGCACCAACAGGTCTAGGAAAAACAGCTGCAAGCATCAGTCCAGCACTAGAATACGCACGTGAAAACAATAAGACAATTTTTTTCTTGACAAGCAGGCACACTCAGCATAAGATAGCAATTGATACATTGAAAGAGATAAAAAGAAAACATGACCTTGATCTTTTAGCAACAGATATAATAGGAAAAAAGCATATGTGTGTGGTTCCCGGAATAAACCTTCTTCATCCAAGCGAGTTCAGCGAGTTTTGCAAATCACAAAGAGAAGAAGGAAATTGTGCGTTCTATTCAATGACAAAAAAATCTGGAAAAGCGACAGTATATGCAAAAAAAGTTTTAGGCGAATTAAAAAAGATGGGGACTCCTTCAGTTGAAGAGATAATTGAAACAAGTAAGAAAAATAATCTTTGTGCATATGAAGTGGCAGTTATGCTATCTCAAAATAGTGATGTAATAATAGCAGACTATAATTATATATTCAATAGAAATATTCGAGAAGGCTTCCTTACAAAGATAGAAAAACTCCCAGAAGACCTGATAATAATAGTGGATGAAGCACATAATCTCCCAAATAGGGTGAAAGATATGGCAACTCACAGAATAAGCAATATACTCATGAAAAGAGCATTAAAAGAAGCAAGCAAATATCAAAATGAGGAAATAGCAGACCAATTAATTCATATAGAAAACACGATTCGAAAAATGTCTGAAGATCTAAATAGAGAAAATAAGGAGAAAAAAGTATCAAAAGAAGACTTCATAATCGAAATAGAAAAAGAATATGAGTATGATGAACTTATTGCAAGTCTCGAATTCTTTTCAAGTAAAGTGTTAGAGGAAGAGAAAAAATCTAGTATATCTTCAATTGTTACTTTTCTTGAAGCTTGGAGAGGGCCAGATCATGGATTTTTGAGGATGATAGAATTAAAAGATGGGCTTCGTGAACCTTTAATAAATCTGAGCTATAAATGCCTTGATCCTTCAGTTATAACAAGCGAAATAATAAATCAAAGCCATTCAACAATACTTATGAGTGGAACATTGAAACCTATTAATATGTACTCGGAACTTCTTGGAGTAAGTCAACCAATAGAAAAAGAATTTCAAAGCCCTTTTCCTGAAGATAACAGGATTAATCTAATAATACCAAAAACCACAACCAAGTTTCAGCAAAGATCTGAAGCCCAATATAAAAATATTGCACAAGAATGTGTAAAAGTCACAGATAATGTTCCAGGAAATTCAATAATCTTTTTTCCAAGCTACGCACTTCTAGACCAGATCAAAAAATATTTTGTAGAATTAAACCAAAAGACGATATTCACAGAGATAAGGAACATGGATGGAGAAACAAAGCAAGAACTTCTTGATAATTTTAAGAAATATGAAAAGGAAGGGAGTGTTCTTCTAGCTGTTGTCTCAGGATCTTTTGGAGAAGGTATAGATCTTCCAGGGGACTTATTGAAATGTGTGGTTATAGTAGGTCTCCCTTTATCAACTCCTGACCTTGAAACAAAAACTCTCATAGATTACTTTGACAAGAAATTTAGTAAAGGTTGGGAGTATGGATACACTGCACCAGCAATAAACAAGGTCATGCAGAATGCTGGAAGATGTATTCGAAGCGAAAAAGACAGAGGTATTGTAGTTTATTTGGATGAAAGGTATGCTTGGAGCAATTACAACAAATATCTTCCAAATGATAAGAATACTTTAGTCACACAATTTTATGAGGAGAAAATCAAACAATTTTTCTTAAAATAATCCTTGATTAATATACATTTTTAGTAAATATCCACTCCAGTATACAAAAGCATAACATTTATATATTAAAATTCATATTTTATAGTTATGGTAATCTTGTATGACCAG